>JBATAV010000486.1:0-2124 GCA_049662025.1 Paracoccaceae bacterium
CACGCCTATGCCAGCGTTTCGGAAGCCCGCGCCGGGATCGGTCACTATCTCGGCTTTTACAACAGCCGCCGTCCACATTCATCCCTTGACGGCAAAACGCCCGATCAGGCCTACTTCAACCAGCCGAGGCCCGAAGCGGCAGCGGCATAACCGAGGCGGAAATCCACTTAGAAAACGCCCGGAACCTGTTCAGATCAACCGAGCCACCTCTGTCCCAGCAGCGGCCAACGCGGGAAACCATCCTGCCTGAAGTGCCGCAATAAAATCCTTCAGACTCGGCATGCTAGCCTCTCAACATCGTTGTTCTGTTCCAAAAGTACACTACCCCCAGCCATAGTTGAAGCTGACCGAAATCCGCTCTTCCTCGGACATGTTCATCGGCACCTCGTGGCGCAGCCAGCTTTCCCAGAGCAGTACGTCGCCGACCACGGGTTTGACATAGACAAAGCGCTGCAACTCCTGCCCCGCGTCCTTGCGGGTCAAAGGCGCCATCATCATCATCGGCAGGCGGGGATCTTCCAGTTTCAGCGCCGAAGTGCCCTCGGGCATCGCCACGTAGGTGGTGCCCGAGATCACCGAATGCGGGTGGATGTGGCTGGCGTGGGTGCCGCCTTCGGGCAGGATGTTGATCCAGAGCGCGTTCAGCTTCAGCTTCTTGCCGTCGAGATCAAACCCCAGATCGTCGCAGAAGGCGGCGACATGCTTGTCGAGCGCCTTTTGCAGATCGGCGAAGATCGGGAACCGCCAGGGCAG
The DNA here is from genome assembly GCA_049662025.1 of Paracoccaceae bacterium. Taxonomy (GTDB): domain Bacteria; phylum Pseudomonadota; class Alphaproteobacteria; order Rhodobacterales; family Rhodobacteraceae; genus Pseudogemmobacter. Next base: position 754 of record JBATAV010000486.1, read on the forward strand.
ATCGTCGAGCGAAGAATAGGAGGTGTAGCCGGGATAGCCGTTTTCCTCGCACCACTCCTGCCCGGCCTCGTCATCCTCGGCGATGGCGTCGCAAGAGGCGTGGAGTTCGGCGTAGTCGACCTTCTTCTTCGCCAACTCGTTCAACTTGGCGCGGTAGAGGCGGGTGACGAAAAGTGAGGTGATTTCGGCCATCGCGGGCTCCATTCGTGAAAAGGCCCCCACCGTTTCCGGCAGGGGCCCGATTTCGCCAGGTTGGGTGAAACCCACTGCCCCTTACCAGTCTTCCTTGGCCACGATGCGGCTGGTGACCGGCAGTTTCATCGCACCCAGACGCAGGGCCTCACGCGCGATTTCTTCGGACACGCCGTCGATCTCGAACATGATGCGGCCGGGCTTCACTTTGGCCGCCCAATAGTCGGTCGAGCCCTTACCCTTACCCATCCGCACTTCGACAGGCTTTGCCGAGACCGGGACATCCGGGAAAATCCGGATCCAGACACGGCCCTGACGCTTCATGTGGCGGGTGATCGCGCGGCGGGCCGCTTCGATCTGACGGGCGGTGACGCGCTCGGGCTCGGTCGCTTTCAGGGCGAAGGAGCCGAAGTTCAGCAGAAAGCCGCCCTTCGCTTCGCCGTGAATCCGGCCCTTGTGCATCTTGCGGAATTTTGTGCGCTTCGGTTGCAGCATTTTCCGTTACTCCTTACGCGCGCTCGCGGTCGCGGCGCGGACCACGCGGGGCCGGGCCGTCAGCCGCTTCGGCAAGACGACGGTCATGGGCCTGGGGATCGTGCTCAAGGATCTCGCCCTTGAAAATCCAGACCTTCACACCGATGATCCCATAGGGGGTCACGGCTTCCGACAAGGCATAGTCGATGTCGGCGCGCAGGGTGTGCAATGGCACACGGCCTTCGCGGTACCATTCGGTCCGCGCAATCTCGGCACCGCCAAGGCGGCCCGCGACGTTGACCCGGATGCCAAGCGCACCCATCCGCATCGCATTCTGCACGCCGCGCTTCATGGCGCGACGGAACGACACGCGGCGTTCCATCTGCTGAGCGATCGACTCGGCCACCAGCTGGGCGTCAACTTCCGGCTTGCGGACTTCGACGATGTTCAGATGCAGGTCCGACTTGGTGAAAGCGGCCAGCTTCTTGCGCAGGGTTTCGATATCGGCGCCTTTTTTGCCGATGATCACGCCCGGACGCGCGGTGTGAATGGTCACACGGCACTTCTTGTGCGGACGCTCGATGATGACGCGGCTGACGCCGGCCTGCTTGGCTTCCTTGTGGATGAACTCGCGCATCCGCAGATCTTCCAGAAGCAGGTTGCCATAGTCCTTCGACTCGGCGAACCAGCGGCTGTCCCAGGTGC
>JBATAV010000487.1:0-4607 GCA_049662025.1 Paracoccaceae bacterium
TTGGGAATCTGTAACCTCCGGTCAATCTCGACGGCAGAGCGGCGCGCCACTTTGGGCGGGCGCCCCGGCCCGAAAACCAGTCAATTCATGATGGTGCGGCGACCGGTGCAACAGGGGATGTCGTGGAACAGATCAAATATCCGGGTCATGCGACGCACGGGGTGGCGGCTTTCCGCGCTTTTCGTTTCGTTCAAGGACATGCGGGCGTCCTGGCAACCGTGCTTTTGTTTGCGGCGGGCAGTGCCGCGCTGTGGCGGCTGCTGGCACCGTTGAAGATGGCCGATGTTGCGGCACATTTCCATGCGTTGCAGTCCGGCCCCCTGGCGCTGGCCCTGCTGGCAACACTGATCGGCTATATCGCGCTTGTCGGATATGACTGGTCGGCGCTGCAGTACCTGGGCAAACGGGTTCCGACGTTGCAGGTGGGGCTTGGCGGTTTTCTTGGCTATTCGATCGGCAACACGATCGGCCTGAGCGTCGTGTCGGGCGGGGCCGTCCGCTACAGGGTCTATTCCCGCTTTGGCCTGAGCGCGGCAGACGTTCTGAAGGTTGCGACCTTTGCGGCGCTGTCCTACGGGCTGGGCGCGACGCTGATCGGGCTGGCCGCGCTGGTCATTCAGCCCGATGCGATGATGGCGTTCACCGCCTTGCCGGTCCAGACGATCCGCGCGGCGTCCGCGTTGGGGTTGATGACGCTGGCGGGCGGATTGTGGGCGCTGTCGCGCAATCAGGCCCGCCGGACAATCTGGCGCTGGACTTTCCATGCACCGGCGCCAGGCCTGATCCTGCGGCAGGTGATCCTGACCGGGATCGAGCTGGTCATGGGCGCCTGTGTGCTGTTCGTGCTGCTGCCGTCCGGGCACGGGTCGTTTCCGGGTCTGATCGTCCTTTATGCCATCGCGACCATGATCGGCATCCTCAGCCATGTGCCGGGCGGGGTGGGGGTCTTCGAGACCGTTCTGCTGGCCGGGTTGCCGGCATCGCTGTCGGCCCCTGCGGTTCTGGCATCGCTTTTGCTGTTTCGGGTCATCTACTTCCTTTTGCCGTTCGGCATCGCCCTTGTCATCTTCGGGGTTGCCGAGATCATGGCCTTGCGTCGCAAGGCGGGTTGCAAAACTGTAATCCCACCGACAGGCAGGGCCATTCCTGCGCGCCCATCTTTCAAGGACAGGGTGGCGATCCCGCTGCCTTTGACTCGAAAGGATGAAGACATGAAAACCAGGAAATTCGCCGCTCTGGGTGCGGCAATGCTGCTTGGGGCGGGCGTGGCCGGGATGGCCGCAGCCGAAACCGAGACCAAGGATGCTGCGGAGATGCAGCAGTTCCTCAGCCACCCGCAATCCTTGAGCCAGGCCATTGCAGCCGCCGAACAGGCCGTGGGCGGCAAGGCCATGGATGCGGGTTGGGAGACCTCCGATCCCGCTGGCGGTGGCTACCACGTCGAGGTGGTGAAGACCGATGGAACCATGGTCGACGTGGTGGTTTCCGCCGATGGAACCACGAAGATCGTCGATGAGGCGAAGGACGGCACGGAAGGCGGCACGGAAGACGGCGGGCAGGACAACGGCAACGACAACGGCTGATCGTTGCGTTGAACTCTGGTCCGACGGCCGGCAGCACCCCCATGCTGCCGGCCAATTCTGTTCGGCATGGTCTCAACCGAGGCCGATCGTCATGATTCCGCCGCCGCGACAGATCCGCCGGTGGGGGGGTCGGTACCGCGCCTTTTCGGTCAACTGCGGTCTGCCTCGATCAGCTGCACCCCGTCGTGCCGCCGCAGGTGTTGCATTTCAGGCAGGTGCCGTTGCGCACGAGGGTGTAGTTGCCGCATTCGGCGCAAGGATCGCCGGTGTAGCCCTGCATCTTGGCCTTGGTGCGGGCCTCGGAGGTGGCGGCGCCCATGGCGAAGGCCGAGGCGCCATCGGCGAAGCCGGGAGCGACGAAGCCGGTTGCGCGGGTTTGCGGGACCAGCATGTTCAGCGTGGCGACCGGGTCGGTGCCGGTGGCCAGGGCCATGGCCCCCGCACCGCCTTGCAGCACGATCAGTTCCTGCGGCAGCCGCTTGCGCAGATAGCCGGTGGAGGAGATCTGTTTCAAGACCTCAAGCCCGCGGGTCGCGGCGGCGTCGGTGATTTCGGAGATGTTGCGCTTGCCCTCATCATCGCCGCGGCCGAGGTCGTCGAAGCTGGCGCCCTTGGGGACGACATGGGCGAGGTCGGTGCGGTCGAGGTAGGAAATCGCCAGCTCGCGGAAGATGTAGTCGAGGATCGAGGTGGCATTTTTCACCGAGTCGTTGCCCTGCACCATGCCGGCGGGTTCAAAGCGGGTGAAGGTGAAGGCTTCGACGAATTCTTCCAGCGGCACGCCGTATTGCAGGCCGACGCTGATCGCGATGGCGAAGTTGTTCATCATCGCGCGGAAGCCGGCGCCTTCCTTGTGCATGTCGATGAAGATCTCGCCCAGCTGCCCGTCGGCATATTCGCCGGTGCGCAGATAGACCTTGTGGCCGCCGACGATGGCCTTCTGGGTATAGCCCTTGCGGCGCTCGGGCAGCTTTTCGCGATTGCTGCGGACGATTTCCTTGACGATGATCCTTTCGACGATCTTTTCGGCAATGACGGCGGCCTTTTCCTGCATCGAGCCGGTGGCGAGGATCTCTTCGGCCTCTTCATCGTCGTCGATCAGGGCCGAGGCCAGCGGCTGGCTGAGTTTCGAGCCGTCGCGGTAGAGCGCATTGGCCTTGATGCCGAGCGAGTGGCTGAGTTCGTAAGCCGCCAGGGTTTCGGCGATGGTGGCCGAGTTCGGCATGTTGATGGTCTTGGAGATTGCACCCGAGATGAAGGATTGTGCGGCGGCCATCATGTGGATGTGGCTGTCGACCGACAGATAGCGCTTGCCGGTCTTGCCGCAGGGGTTGGCGCAATCGAAGACGGGCAGGTGTTCGGGTTTCAGGAAGGGTGCGCCTTCCAGGGTCATGGTGCCGCAAACATGGTCGTTCGCCGCGTCGATCTGCGCCTTGGTAAAGCCGAGGTGGCGCAGAAGGTCGAAGGTGGGGTCGGTCAGCTTGTCTTCGGGAATGCCAAGGGTTCCGGCGCAGAATTCCACGCCCAGCGTCCACTGGTTGAAGACAAAGCGGATGTCGAAGGCCGTGGGCAGGGCGGATTCGATCTTTTCGATCTCGGCCGCGCCAAAGCCGTGGCCGATCAGCGCGGTGTGGTTGACGGCGGGCGCCTGCGCCATCGAGCCGTGGCCGACGGCATAGGCGACGATTTCGGCGATCTGGTGGCCGGGATAGCCCAGGGTTTCAAGGGCGCCCGGAACCGACTGGTTGATGATCTTGAAGTAGCCGCCACCGGCCAGTTTCTTGAATTTGACCAGGGCGAAGTCGGGTTCGATTCCGGTGGTGTCGCAATCCATCACCAGGCCGATGGTGCCGGTGGGGGCGATGACGGTGGTCTGGGCGTTGCGGTAGCCGTGCTGTTTGCCCAGGGCAAGCGCCTCGTCCCAGGCAGATTTCGCAAGGGTGACAAGGGTTTGGTCGGGACAGTTCGCGCGATCGAGGGCGACCGGCTTGACGTTGACACCCTCATATCCTTCGGTCTTGCCGAAAGCCGCAGCGCGGTGATTGCGGATGACACGCAGCATGTGGTCGCGGTTGCGGGCGTAGCCGGAGAAGGCGCCGAGTTCCTTGGCCATCTCGGCCGAGGTGGCGTAGGAAATGCCGGTCATCAACGCGGTCAGGGCGCCGCAAAGGGCGCGGCCTTTGACCGAATCGTAGCCAAGGCCCATGGTCATCAGAAGGCCGCCGATATTGGCGTAACCCAGGCCGAGGGTGCGGAAATCGTAGCTGCGCTGGGCGATTTCCTGGCTGGGGAATTGCGCCATCATCACCGAAATTTCCAGAGTGATGGTCCAGAGGCGGGTGGCGTGGATGTAGGATTCGGCGTCGAACCTGGCGTCTTTCTGGAAGGTCAGCAGGTTCATCGACGCCAGGTTACAGGCGGTGTCGTCGAGGAACATGTATTCCGAACAAGGGTTTGAGCCACGGATCGCACCATCTTCGGGGCAGGTGTGCCAGGCGTTGACGGTGTCGTGGAACTGGATGCCGGGGTCGGCACAGGCCCAGGCGGCGTGGCCGATCTGGTCCCACAGGTCGCGCGCCGAAATGGTCTTGGCGACCTTGCCGTCGGTGCGGCGGATCAGCTCCCACGGTTTGTCGTCGCGGACCGCTTGCAGGAAGGCATCGGTGACGCGGACCGAGTTGTTGGAGTTCTGGCCGGAGACGGTGATGTAGGCCTCGGAATCCCAATCGGTGTCGTAGGTGGGGAATTCGATCGAGGTGAAGCCCTGCTTGGCGTATTGCAGGATGCGGTTGGTGTAGGTGTCGGGGATCATGGCCTTTTTGGCGCCACGGATGGCGGCTTTCAGGGCCGGGTTTTTCGCCGGGTCGACCGAGTCTTCGGCCGAGCCGTCCCAGGTTCGGATGGCGGTGAAGATCTCGTTCAGCTTCAGCTCATGCACTTTGGAGCCGGCGACGAGGGAGGCCACCTTCTGCTCTTCGATCACCTTCCAATTGACGAACTGCTCAATATCGGGGTGATCGGTGT
>JBATAV010000488.1:0-2181 GCA_049662025.1 Paracoccaceae bacterium
GGGCGACCATCATCAGAAGGCCACGACGTGAGTGGTTGTCCTTCTTGTGGCCCTTGAAATGTTCGGTCAGCGTGGCGATGCGCGACGACAGGATCGCAACCTGAACTTCGGGCGAACCGGTGTCGCCCTCTTTGGTCGCGTATTCCTTGATCAGACGTGCTTTTTCTTCAACCGTGATCGACATCGGGGTCTCCTTAGCTAAGGGTTATGGCGCAGGCCGGGATGTCGTCCAGCAAGGCCCTTGGAGGGTCCGCCCCGGGTGAATCCGGGTGCGGAAGCGCGTCCTTAGGCGAAAAGCCCGTGAAAGAAAAGTGCGAAATTGGCGGATAGCGCGGGCGGGCGTGCCAGGGATGCGTTGCCTTTGCGCCAAGTTGTTGCAACCAGGGCGCGCAATGCCCTTTTTTTGCCTTGGTTTTCATGGTATGAAGAACACGGGAATTTCCTTACCTATCAAAATGTTAACGGAAGAAATGGTTAACGCCGCAGGGGTGCGGGGTTGGCACTGGCTGGGGTGTTGGGAAATGTTTGCATTGTTCGGCCTGATCGGCGCGTTGCTTGCGGGGGCTTTGGCGGAATCTGTCATGTCGTTGACCGACGGCCCTTCGGGGTCGGATACGGGCGACGATCAATCCGCGCAGGGCGGCGAAGACGACGGGGAAGAAACCGGCCCCGGCACAGGCGGCGATCTGCTGATTGATCCCGATGCCCCGGTTTCCACGGATACGCCTGGCGAGGACGACGATGATGTCACGCTGAGTGGCGGCATGGACGATGACCTGCTGTCCGGCGGCGGCGGCGATGACACGATCACCGGTGATGCCGGCGACGACCAGCTGGATGCCGGCGCGGGCGACGACAGTCTGGATGGCGGCGATGGCGAGGACCGGATCTGGGCCGGCGCCGGGGCCGATCTGGTGATCGGCGGCGCGGGGGATGATGTCGTCCAGGGGGACGGTGGCGACGACACGATCTTGGGCGAATCGGGCAATGATTCGCTGTGCGGCCATGATGGCGATGACAGCCTCGATGGCGGCTGGGGGCTGGACACGCTGATCGGCGGCATGGGCGATGACAGCCTCGATGGCGGTGGCGACGACGACTGGCTTGCAGGCGGCGAGGGCAATGACCTGCTGACGGGCGGTGCGGGGTCCGATACGCTGGACGGCGGGGCGGGCGACGACAGCCTGTCGGGCGTGTTCCCCGAAGGCGATGACGCCGAGGCCGATTTCCTGAATGGCGGCGAGGGCGACGATACGCTGACGCTGGGCGCAGGTGACTATGCGACTGGCGGCGAGGGATCGGATGATTTCGTCCTCAGCCAGTGGCTGGGCGAGGGCGGCCATGCCACGATCTCGGACTACAATGCGGACGAAGACCAGATCGTGGTGGTCTATGATGCTTCGGCCCATGCTGACCCGGAACTGACGCTGGCGCCGGTCGACGGCACCTCGGATGTGACGATCATGCTGAACGGGGCGCCGGTCGGCGTGGTTTCCGATGGCGCCGGGATGGACCTGTCGGATATCACGCTGCTGGCGGCCTGACCCAGGGCGCGGGCTGGCGGCTGTAGGCGATATACAGCGGATGGGCCGGGTGGCCCGCCTGCGTCAATCCCAGATGAAACAGGGGCTTGCCGGTTGCGCGTAGCAGGGCTTCGACCTGACGCCCGCGGTCCAGATGCGTGCCATGGATGCCCCAGGCACAAAGGATGCAGTCGGCCCAAACGGCGCTTTCGGCAAGGCTGGCATCATTGGCGGGGCCGATCGGGTCCGGCGCGGCGCGCATTACCCGCGGATCGGTGGCGCGGAAGGCGAAGATGTTGGCGACACGGAAGGCGCCAAAGCCCAGGGCCCGCGCCCGACGCTCGCACCGCTCGACGGTGGGATCGTTCTGCACCTCGGTCGCGGTCGAGGGGTTGAGCATGACGAACAGCCCCCTCGGCCCGTCGGAGGCCCAGACGCGGGTCAGGGCATAGCGGAAACACCCACATTCGGAATAGATGGCGGTCGAGGCGGCGTCATGTTTCTGGAAGGTCCGGGTGATCACGCGTGGTGCTTTCTGGCATGCAGCCGGGGGCCTTCGCGTCCCCCGGACCCCCTGCGGAATATTTGGACCAAGATGAAGCGCAAAGGACAAGGCAGAAGCCGAGTCTTCGCCGCCATCCGTGGCAACGCCGCCGAG
>JBATAV010000489.1:0-1540 GCA_049662025.1 Paracoccaceae bacterium
AGGGACTGCGATGACGCGGTGTTTGCCAGACGGCTGCGCAAATACCACAAGGTCTCAAGCATGCGTTTGCTGACGCGGCACCCCGTTTGACTTCGCTGGTGCTGCGTTTGATTTTGCAACTGCGGCCGTCTTTCGCCCATTTCCTTTCCGTTCCCCGTTCCCCCCGTACCGGCCCCTGCGATTGCCCTCGCACGCCCTTGTGGCTGTCTCGCGCTGTTCCGCATCCTTTTGGATTGTCCAGAACGGTGCGCCCCTGATCGCGCCCGCAACGATCGGCTTTCTGGCCGGGCATCTGAGCCCTTGGCCAACCTCCGGCACGCGGCCATGGCCGTCGGGCGGCATGGCGTGCGGCCCGTATCGGCGGGGTGACCCCCGCACTACCGCTTCTGGATTACCGCGATCTGGTCCTTGCGGCGCTTGTCGAAATTCACCTGAAACAGCAGGCAGCCCGAGATCTCGGGCGCCGGGGCATGGAACGCCGCCTCGGTCGCCGGATCGACGTGGTTGAAACGGCGGGTTTCGGAATAGCTGCGGAAAAGGTCGGCCGTGCGGGTGATGCCCGGCCGCTCCTGCGCCTCGGGCTGGCGGCGAAGGTCCTCGATGATGTAGAGTCCGCCCGGTTGCAGCGCCCCGAACAGCGCCAGGAAGGCGGTCTGCTGGTGGTGGCTGGCATGGCTGGCATCGTCGAGGATGATGTCGAAGCGGCCCGCATCCTTCAGTGCGGCGCGGATCGCCGGACCATCTTCGGGGTCGGCGCGATGGGTGGTCAGGCGGTCATGGTCAAGGCCCGGCAGGCCCGTGGCGTCCAGCGCATGGACCCTTCCTTGCGGAAAGTATTCCAGCCACAGTTGCAGCGTGGCGGCATCGTTTGTGCCCTCTGGCCCGGCCGAAGGGCGGATCTCCAGCATCCGCAGCGGCCTGTCGCGCCAGGGATGAAACAGCATGTGGTAAAGCTCGGCGTGGCGCTGGCGAGCAGGCGCGCTTTCGGTCCCGAACCGTGTCGCCAGATCGGGCAGCGTCGGGGTTTCCGCCGCGGCCTTGCCGTCCCCCGCCAGCCCCTCCTTCACCGCCTGATGCGCTTTCAGCGCGTCTTGCTTGGCCTGTTGCCAGGGATAGGGCAAGTTGGCAAAACCCGTCGGGCTGTGTGCCATCGGCACGGTCGACCAGGTCCCGCCCATCCCTTCCTCGGTCGTGGTTCTCACCACCGGCACACGTCCTGTCTTGTCAGCCATCCGACATTTCCTTGCCACATACGCAACACCGGGGCATTGCCCCGCTTCGGGTCGATAAGCCCGAGCATTGTGGCGTGGTTCAGAGCGATTCGTGGCTTTTTCTTTGAGTTTTGGCGGCTTTGTCGCCGCAATGGGAACAATCCTCAGGCAATCAGCGCCGCCACCTGCGCCGTCGTCACCACATCGGCGAAATCGGCGTCCAGAAGCGACAGGGTGACCCGCAACACGGTTTCGGCGTCGATCCGGCCACCAGTATCCCGGGCATCATGGGCGGGGATGTCAAAGCCGATCAGCGCATCGCCCGGAAG
>JBATAV010000490.1:0-3298 GCA_049662025.1 Paracoccaceae bacterium
GGCGTAGGGCGAGGCATCGACAAAGGCAAGGACGGGCGCGGTCATGTTGGGCTCCTCAATGGCCGAGCGCATCCATCGCGCCGGGTTTGTCGTGCATGGCGAGCCGGTCAACCAGCGTTTCCGAGGCCTCGTTCAGGCCGCGGATTTCGACCTCGGCCCCGTCGCGGCGAAATTTCAGCACCGCCATGTCCAGCGCCTGCACCGATGAAATATCCCAGATATGCGCGCCGCTGACGTCAAGGATCACCCGTTCCGGCGCCTCGCGGAAATCGAAGGCGTTCATGAAATCCTCGACCGAGCCATAGAACATCTGGCCTTCGATGCGGTAGGTGCGCACCCGGCCATCGGCGCTGATGTCCGAGGTGACGCGGAACAATTGCGCGATCTTGGCGGCAAAGAAGATGCCTGACAGCAGCACGCCGGTCAGCACGCCAATCGCCAGGTTGTGCGACCAGACCACGGTGCCGACCGTCGCCAGCATCACCACCGAGGATGAGCGCGGGTGCGTTTTCAGCGCGGTGATCGACGACCACGAGAAGGTGCCGACCGAGACCATGATCATGATCGCCACCAGCGCGGGCATCGGGATCTGGCTGACCCAAGGCCCCAGTGCGACGCAGAAGACCAGCAGCATCACCCCGGCAAAGGCGCAGGAAAGCCGCCCGCGCCCGCCGGATTTCACGTTGATCATGCTTTGGCCGATCATCGCACAGCCCGCCATGCCGCCGATGAAGCCGGTGGCGGTATTGGCCAGGCCCTGGCCGATGCATTCGCGGTTGCGGTCGGTCCTGGTGTCGGTCAGCTCATCGACCAGGCTTTGCGTCATCAGGCTTTCCAACAGGCCGACCACGGCGACGGCCATGGCATAGGGGAAGATGATCTGCAGGGTGTGCAGGGTCAGCGGCACGTCGGGCAACAGGAACACCGGCAGGGTATCGGGCAAGGCACCCATGTCGCCCACGGTACGCACGTCAAGGCCGAACATCATGGTCAGCGCGGTCAGCACGACGATGGTGACCAGCGGCGAGGGGATGGCTTTGGTCAGGCGCGGAAACAGATAGATGATCGCAAGGCCCGCGGCGACCAGAACAAAGGTCAGCGGGGTGACCTTGGCGGGGTCGAGTTCGGGCAGTTGCGCCATGAAGATCAGGATCGCCAGCGCGTTGACAAAGCCGGTCATCACCGATTTCGACACATAGCGCATCACGAAGCCCAGCCGCAAAAGCCCCATGGCGATCTGCAACAGCCCGGCCAGAACGGTTGTCGCCAGCAGGAATTGCAACCCGTGATCGCGCACCAGCGTGACCATCAGCACCGCCGTCGCGGCGGTGGCGGCCGAGATCATGCCAGGCCGCCCGCCCGCAATCGCGGTAATGACCGCAATCGAGAACGAGGCGTAAAGCCCCACCTTCGGATCCACCCCGGCGATGATGGAAAAGGCGATCGCTTCGGGGATCAGCGCCAGCGCCACCACAAGGCCGGACAACAGATCAGGCCGGATGTTGCCCAGCCATTCGCGGCGGTAGGTATCGAATGAAAACATGAAGGCCTTTCCTGACCGGCATCCTTTGACGCCGGGGACCGGTTGCGGGGTGGTTCAGGTTGTCCGGCGGATCGGCGGCCGGAAGAGCCAGCCGGGGGTCGCGCCCGGCTCCTTGTTTGCTGCGCGGCTGATGGCATGGCTGCGCGTCAAGATCAAGAATTCTCATCTCCTTCGGATGGCCAGGCGGACCTGTGGAAAGCAGGTGCTGACCGAATGCTGCGCCTGCGGCTGCAAATCCTTTCGGAGTTGGTCGACCAAAGGCTCTGCATCTTGCCCGGTCAGCTTGGGGGGGGTTTACGGAGCGGATGTCAGGGCTGTTCGGTGTCGGCGCAGATATGCCGCGTGACGGTGATCTCGGCCGGCTGGCCGGTGCTATCTGCTGGCAGTCAGCCGATCGGGCTGTAAGATGTGCCACCGAATGGGTGCAAAAGCCATGCTGTGGGGTCGGTCGTGAACAGGATGCGCCACCTGCCGTCGATGAAATCCATCGTCGCCTTTCACGTCGTGCTGCGGCACCGCAGCTTTTCGCGCGCGGCCGAAACCCTGGGGATGAGTCAAAGCGGCATCAGCCGGCAGATCGCGCAACTGGAGACCTTTGTCGGCACGGCACTTTTTGCCCGCGATGCCTCGGGCGTGCGGCTGACCCCGGCGGGCGAGGAATATGCCGCCGGGGTTGCCAACGCGATGGAGGCCGTGATGGCGCTTGGCGAAACCTCGCAGGCCTGGATCGGGCGCGACCGGGTGACGCTGGCCTGTTCGCCCGGAGTGGCCGATCTGTGGATATTGCCGCGCCTTGCCGGGCTGCGGGCGGCGTTCGCGGAACTGGAGATCAAGCTTCTGGTCTATGACAGCTTCACCCGGCTGCGCTCGGACGAATATGATCTGGCGATTTCCTTTCATGACCGCCGCCCCGATCTGACCATCGTGGGGGAATTGGGCGGCGAGGACACCGTGCCGGTGATGGCGCCCAGCCTGCCGCCGCTGCAAGACCAGACCGCGCCGGTCATCCTGACGATGGAAGGGTCCTTGCGCGAATGGACCGACTGGAATGACTGGCTGGACGCGGCCGGGCTGACATTGCCAGCGGCAACGATGCGCTGGAAGCTGGGCAGCTACCGGCTGTGCATCGAGGCGGCGGCACAGGGGCTGGGGGTGGCGATGGGCTGGAGCTGGCTTTTGCAGGACGATCTTGCCTCGGGGCGGCTGGTGCGGGCGCATCCGCTGCATTTCCGCGCCCCCAGCACCTATTACCTGTCGCTGTCGGGCCATCGCAACCATCGCCCGGTCACCCGTCGCGTCGCGCAGTGGCTGTTGCAAAGCCATGAACTTGCCGCCCAGCATTCCGCATGAAGCCATGCGAAAAACGCAATAGACCCAGTGGCCGCTTGGTCCTAGCCTGTGGGCATCACGCCATTTGCAATACGCTCCGGTCCGGATCCGGGCCAGACTGGCGCAATTTCCTGGGGGGAGAGACCAGAAATGACATCGACATTCACCATGAACCGTCGCGGCCTGCTGACCGGCATGGCCGGAATGGGCCTGATCGGCCTGGCGGGCAAGCCCACCTGGGCGCAGGAAACGCCGGTGCGCGGCGGGGTTCTGGTCTTGGGCATCGGCGGTGGGTCAACCACCGATGACGTCGATATCCGCAAGCTGAACGACTGGGTTCCGGTCAATCAGGCCTATATGCTGATGAATGGTCTGGTCGAGATCGACGCCAACAACAAAGCCACCCCCGAGCTGTTCGAAAGCTGG
>JBATAV010000491.1:0-2725 GCA_049662025.1 Paracoccaceae bacterium
AGCTATGGGTTGGCGTTTCCCTTGGGCTATGGCGGGGTGGGGCTGTGGCTTGGGCTGGTGGTCGGGCTGGTGGCCGCCGGTGCCAGCCTGATGGTGCGGTTCTGGTGGCTGGCCCCAAAGGGCTAGGTGCCGGTGGTCAGCGCCAGAGTCCTGCGTGGCTGGCGAAGCGGCCTTGCAGCTTTGATATCAGGCGGTTGCGGCGGCCGGGGTGGGGGATTTCTCCGCTGGCCAGCCGGTCCAGCGCCACTTCGGGCGGGCAGGGGCGTCTGCTGACCGGATCCCAGTAGCGCGGGTAGGCGATCAGCGCGGCGTGGACCAGATGGGCCAGATCGGGGCGCGGTTGCAGGCTGCCATCGTCGCGGCGCAGGCGGCGGTGGGGGATGGCACCGAGGTCGGTGGTCAGGCCCCAGCCGGCGTAGAACGGTGCGCCGAGGGTGGTGACCTGTCTGCCCCGCAAAAGCGCCTCGAAGCCGGTGAGCGAGGTCAGGGTCCAGACTTCGTCGATCTGGGGCAGGACGGCGGCGATGTCGGTTTGCCGCAGGATGGTATCGGCGAATTTCAGGGCTAGGTCGTCGGGGATGGCGCCGGGACGCAGGCCTGCCTCGACGTCGGGGTGGGGTTTGTAGAGGATGATCGCGTCGGGGTTCGCCTCCCATGCGGCCTGCAACAGGGCGGCGTTGGTGCGGATATCGGCGGTGCCCTTCAGGATCGAGGCGTCGTCTTCGACCTGGCCGGGCACAAGGATGCGTCGGCCTGCGGGCAGGTCGGGGGCGGCGCCGCCAAGATTGTATTTCGTCAGGTTGGCGGCGCGGAGGGTCTGGATCAGGCGTTCGGCGCGGGCGCGGCCTCCGGGGGGGAGGGGGGCGAGGATCAGGCGTTCCAGCTGCGAGGGGCGACCGGGGTCGTAGTAGATGCCGGTGTCATCGGTGACGAGGGACAGGGGCGGCACCAGTTCCGCACCCAGGCCACGGGAACGCAGAAAGCCGTCTTCGACCCGGCGCGCGGGGGCGGCGAAGCCTTCGGGTTCCTTGCTGGCCCAGATCAGGAGGCCGCGGCCGGTCTTTTGCGCAAGGGCAGCGGCGCTTGCGGTGTTATCCTTGAATATCAGCGGCTTGGGATGACCGAAGAAGGCCTGCAGCCGGCTGCGTTTCCAGGCGCGCATGCCCGCGGCGACATGGCCATGGCGGTCTTCCCGAAAGGCGCGGACCTCGGCCTCCAGCTGGTCGAGGGCGTCCTCGAAGGGGCAAAGACGGTCCCGGCAAGGATCGTACCAGGTGGGGGCAAGGATCATCGCGGCGGCGAACAGCTGGTTGCGGGTCAGCATGCGGCCGCGGCGGGGTGGCGGGGTGCGGTCCTGGGTCAGGCCCCAGCCGGCATAGAAGGGCTGGCCCCAGACATGCGGCTTGTGGCCGGCGAGGATGGCCTCGAACCCCATTTGCGACGAGACGGTGTAGACGGCGATGGCCCCGTCGAGCAGGTGCCAGGGGCTGTGCGGTTCGGTGATCAGGCTGACGCGACCCTTGGCATGGGCGGGGCCGTAGTGGCCTCGGCGCAGACCGGCGGCGGTTTCGGGGTGGCACTTGATCAGGAGCGGCGCATGGGGATGCACCTCGGCGGCGGTGGCCAGCATCTCGTCGAATGTGGCCTGAGTGGCGCCGGAGGCGGTGAGCGAGGCATCCCCTGCAGTCTGGTCGATGATCAGCACATAGCCGGGCGGGGGTGGCGGCAGGGTTGGGTCGTGAATGTTGTATTTGGATAAGTGAAGATGTTTCATACGCTCGATTCCATCCTTTGCACGGGACAGAAGGTTCGAATTATCCAACGCATCCGATGAAAGAAGATGTTCAAGCCCTGATGGTGAAGCGGGGTCGAAGTGAATGCCGCGCGGGTCGATCAACAGGCCGATGGGCGCATCGCCCATCCTGCCGGGGTGGACCGAGCGCAGGAAGGCGTCTTCGATGCGGACCAGCGGCGCCGCGCGACGTTCGGCCAGCCTTTCGCCACGCCAGGCGGTGGGGCTGGCGCCCCAGACGGCGACTCCGTCACCTTGTCTCGGCAGGCCGATGCGCAGCTCATGCCCCATCAGCGCCAGAACCCGGCTTAGCCGCCGATTTCGCAGGAACGACAGGTTCTGATGAAAAAGCCGCCGCGGGATGACCACGGCGGCTTCGGGTTTCGGATCACGCTCGACGGCCACGGGGGCGCCTCAAACTGGGCTGGGGCCATTCAGAGTGTCGACCGTGGAAGTCAGGTTCGCAGCCGCGCCAAGGCCGCCGGTCAGCGCCGACAGCGTCTTGTTCCACTGGACGTAGGGCGCCTCGGTGACATAGACGGTGTCGCCATCGCGGATCAGGAAATCGCGCGCCTCGAACATGCCGTTGGGCTGGGTCAGATCCAGCACATAGACCATGCGCTGATCGCCGCGCAGGTCATTGCGGCCCAACACGATATTGGCAATCTCGGCCGGTTCGTTGCGGAAGACGAAGACGCCGGTCGGGTCGGCGGCGGCGGTTTGCAGCCCGCCCACGGTGGCGATGGCCTCGATCGCCGACAAGGTTTCGGACTGGAAGGGCACCAGCGCCTGGCCGCCGGTGGCGCCAAGGGCGGTGAACTTGCGTTCATCCGTTTCGATGATGATCTGGTCGCCGGGGCGCAGGGCAATGTCCAGCGCGGGCGTGGACCAGAGGTCTTTCAGCCAGACTTTGCCGGTTTGGCTGCCCCGCGT
>JBATAV010000492.1:0-2470 GCA_049662025.1 Paracoccaceae bacterium
CTCTATCGGCGGGCAGGACCTGATGGATGGCGCAATCGCCGCAAACACGCCGCTGCGCGTTGCCGTCACCCTCGGTGCCAGCCGGATTATCGTCTTGCCAACCGGCTATGCCTGCGCGCTGGATGGGCCGCCAAAGGGGGCAATCGCGCGGATTCTGCATGCAATCACATTGCTGATCTCGTGGCAACTCATGCATGAGATCGCGGCCATGCCCGACGGGACCGACGTGCATCTTGCGCCCGCACTCTGCCCGCTTGCGGTCTCGCCCTATGATTTCAGCGCCGCGCGGCAACTGATCGGACGTGCGAAAGACACCACGCGGGAATGGATTGACGGCGGCGGTCTGCAGCGCCCGGCGCGCGCGCGCGATCTGTCGCCGCATCACCACTGACCTATCCCGCTGGCGGCTGGTATCTGCAAGACCAGGCGCAAGCGGCGGGAAGATTTGACTGGGCCGTAGAATCCGCGAAACTGCGGGCGAGGAGCAGCAACCATGGTGTTCGAACTTCATGTCAGCGAATGGCTGAACTCTGACAAGGCGTTGGGTCTGACCGATTTTCACGGCCGGGTATTGGCTATCGAAGTGTTCCAGATGCTTTGCCCCGGCTGTGTCAGCCATGGGCTGCCGCAGATGCAGCGCATCGCCCAGACCTTTGCCAAGGAGGATGTGGCGGTGATCGGCCTGCACTCGGTGTTTGAGCATCACGCGGCCATGACTCCGGTCAGTCTGCGGGCGTTCTTGCATGAATATCGCATCACCTTTCCGGTGGCGGTGGATGCGCCCGGCACCGGCCCGATGCCGCACACCATGGCCGCCTGGGGTCTGGAGGGCACGCCGACCCTTCTGCTGTTCGACCGGCAGGGGCAGGTGCGGGCGCGCCATTTCGGCACCGTGCCAGACATGGGCCTGGGTGCCCAGATCATGGCGCTGGTTGCAGAGAAGGACGGGGCGCCATGACTGATGGATTCAAACTAGCAGAGGTGCGCGTGGCCCGGATCGGCCCGCTGGGGCCGAATGCAGTGCCCAGCGGCATCGATAAGCAACCCGTTACTGGTCCGGTGATGGCGAAGCCGGGCGGGATGGACGGTGACGAGCAGGGCGATACGCGCCATCACGGCGGGCCGGACAAGGCGATCCACGCCTATGCCACCAGCAATCTGCCGCTTTGGGCCACCGATCTGCCCGCGCAGGCGGGGCTGTTCGTTCCCGGCGCGTTCGGCGAAAACCTGGTGGTCGGCGGTATCGACGAAGCAGGTATCTGCCTTGGTGACCGCTGGCAGATCGGCGCGGCGCTGTGCGAGGTCAGTCAGGGCCGGCAACCCTGCTGGCGGCTAAACCTGCGCTTTGGCCGACCGGACATGGCGTGACTGGTGCAGAAGACCGGGCGGACCGGCTGGTATTTCCGAGTGCTGGAACCGGGGCTGATCGTTGCAGGAGACAGCGGCTTGTTGCTGTCCAGACCCAATCCGCACTGGACGCTGAACCGCGTTACCCGGCTCCTGTACCATGACACGCTGGACCGCGCAGCGCTGGCCGAATTCGCGGCGCTGCTGGGCCTGCCCGAAAGCTGGCGCAATCTGGCAAATGCGCGACTGGCCAGCAACCGCACCGAGACCTGGGACAGGCGGATCGAGACCCCCGATCAGGATCATTCCGGCGCGTCGCCGCCTTAGAGGCAAAACCGATTGCGGCGTCCTGATTGGGAACTGACCGCGGATCGTCACTGGCATGGCCGGGGCGCGCTTCACCTTGCATCCCGGCCTGCCGCTCGTCTCTTTTGAAGCTACCTTTGCGGGGGGCCACAAGCCCTGCTCAGGCCGGTCACTTTGTCTGATGGCGCAATGGGCCGTTGGTCAGGATTTCGGCAACCTTTGGGATCGCGTCCAGCGCCATCGGGTCCAACCCGTCGTCGGGATAGTCGATGAACCCGGTCTGGCCCGGTTCGGCCACGATGATCCGGCCGACCATTCCGGCCATCTCATGCGGGATGCAAAAGTAGTCGTAGACCCCGGGGATATCCAGCGTCACCTCAACGCTGGCCCCGGGCAGCAGATAGTCGCTGTCAAAGGGCTGCGCCCCTTTGGGAATGCGGCGCGGGTGGTCATCATTTTCAGGCGCATAGGCGGTGGCGGTGTGCGAATTGCCCTTGTCCAGGTTGGTCCAGCGGACGGTTTGACCGGGCCGGATCAACACCCCGTAGGGATCGAACCAGACCTTTGATCCGTCGGGACGACCTGTCATTGCAATCTCGACCACGGTGTCGGCAATCGCCAGTCGCGGCACAAGAACCAGAGCGGCAGTCAGACTGCCGCCCCCCCATACAAAGGTTCTGCGTTGCATCTCATTCGGCCACGCTGGCTTCGTCGGCAACTGGCACATGCCACAGAATGATATGCTCATGCGGCTCTTCCACGCCGGGGTGGCCGGGGTTGTAGACGATATCGACATGATCGACATTGCCGCCGGGAG
>JBATAV010000493.1:0-4192 GCA_049662025.1 Paracoccaceae bacterium
TTCGCAGGCTTTCTCGGACCAATGGCGTTCGCCTGCTCCCCCTCCATCGCCCGGATTTCAAGCGTATCCGCATGGTCGTCGGGCAAACCGTCTCCCGAACTGTTCGCTGACCCTCCTCACTCGGTGACCGTGGCCGGACGGCCCCGCTTTCCGCTGGGCTCCGCCAGCCAGACCGTTTGTGGGTCAAACCATATCTGCCGCGATCCGCGCTGCCTCAGGGCGGCCCTCGCCAGGGGGCCCGAACCAATGGCGGCTCAATGGCGCGATCGGCGCGCCAGTTCGTCGTGCGGCAGGTCGGGGCTGTGGGCTTGCTCATGCAAGCCGACCAACACCTTGGAACCACGCAGGGAATCCCTGACGATTTGTGCAACAGGGCCCCTGATGGCCGCATTGTTTTGTCCGGCGCCCGCGGGGTTGCCGCTTTTCGTCAGGCAAACGACAGTCGCAATCAGAGAACCGATTTTGAACAAATCTTGAAAGCGGCCATTGGCGCAAGCGCAGAAAAAGCGCACTTCGTCCGCAGAACGACCATGGCGGCGAGGATTTCGCTGCGCAGTCTCGATGGCGGCTTCGCGAATGAACCTTTGCAGCGCGCAAGCGTGGTCGCCTGGCCCGGGATTGTCTCCATCAGTCTGCGGATGCCGACCAACGCGATCATCCGCTTGATATTATAGGCCAGAACGTTCCGCGCCATCTCGGTTCGGACATTCTTCAGCCGGCAGGTCAGGAAATGGGTGGCGCCCATCCAGGCCTTGATCGTCCCAAATGGATGCTCGACCGTGCAACGGCGGAGCGTCATGGGATCGGGGTCAAGGCCGAGCCTCTGCCGGGCGACATCGACCAGATGTCCGTGTTCCCACCGGGAGATCCGCCGCTCCGTGCCGGTCGTGCATTTGCTGTGGAGGGGGCAGGTCTGGCATTCGTTGATCCGGTATCGCCGGACTTGAAGGCTGCGTTCCTAGCGCATGGAGCGATGGGTCAGCGCGTCTCCGGCGGGACAGACATAGATTCACGCTCAACTTCATAGAGGAAATCTGCCTTCACATACATGCTCTTGGCCGCATTGCCCGAGGTGGCAGGGCGCGGCACGGTCGTGGTGATACCCGCCTCATGGCAGGCGAGGATCTCGGGGCCGCTGAAATAGCCTTTGTCGGAAATGGCGTGCAGGTCACTGCGGCCGAGCGCCTCCTTGGCCGCGATCGCCCTCGGGCTGAGCGGGTCGCGGTCGAAGCCCTGGTTGGTGATTTCGTGCGTGACGATGATATCGGTTTCGGTATCAACGACGCTCTGGACGTTGGTGCCAGCTGAGCCGACGACCAAAAGCGGATCACCGGATGTGTCGGTGTGGTTGCGGGTCGTCTAGGCGCCCGGGATGGTGCCGCCCAATCCGTCACGCAGCCGGCGCGCCAGATCGAAGAATGTCGCCGCGTCCCGCCCAAGGGCATCGCGGATGCGGTCGTCGACTGCCGACCAGGCCTCCGTGATCCCGGCAAGCAAGGTCCGCCCCTTGTCCGCCAATTCCAGGGCGTTCTGCCGACGCGATGCCGGATCGACCGCGCGAGTGATGTATCCGGCGGCCAGCAAACGATCGGTCATCGTGCTCATGCTGGCGGAGGTGACCCCGAACGCCGAGGCGAGATCAGTCTGGGAGGTGCGGCCCATCCGGCCCATCGCCTCAAGGACACGGGCCTGACGAGGCTGGATCCCGAACGGCGCCAACCTTCGGCGCAGTTCCGCCTCGATGAGGTCGGCGCTGTGAAGCAGGCCATGGAAATCATGATGGTCAGTTTGCATGCTAACAGTTAGTATGTTATGTGTTCATCAAGCGCAAGACTCTTCCAGCCATCGTTGCGCATTTGAAAGGGCCACCATGCTCAACGACCTGCCCAAGAATTTCCTTTCGTCCCTGCTTGCAGTGGCCCTGATCGCCGCCGGCCCTGTCCTGGCGCATTCGCCCGAGGAGGAGCTTGCCAATATCGCCAGCTTCTTTGCTGCCGCTGACGTCGTCAAGGGCCCCGATCTGGTCGATTGCACCTTGTCGGGTGGCACGGAAACCACCTGCTTTTCCATCACTGTCCGCCCAAATCCGCTGACCTACACGCCCGGTCCGTGGTGCCCCACCAATATCTCGGACGGCGCTGACAAGGGCGGGATCTGGTTCCTTGATGGAAAGGCCGTCGATGTCGATGGCGCGTTCATTGCCAATCTTGCCCGGACCTACGGCGATACGGACTGGCAGCTGTTCGATCCCGATACGGGTGCGGTTCGGTTCACCGGCACGCTGGAGGCCTGCCAGGCCGCCGCGCGCCCGGATGTGGATCCGGCCTATCAGAATTACTGCGTGCAATGCCTGCCGGAATACATGCCCGAAGACGCGACGATCACCTATGTCATCCCGCTGGAGCCCGCCCCGGTCTGGCGGGGAACCGCCACCAACCAGACCGGATCGGGCATTGCCTTCAACGGTGTGCGCCTTGACGGGCCGGCGCCGGTGGATGCCATCCTGGGCGCGCATACCATAGCGCCTTTCGACGATTGCGGCGGACATGTGAACCCGCATGTCGGCTATCATTACCACGCCGTTACGACCTGCCTGTCCGGCACGAAAACTACGGTGGACGGGGCGGATGCCGCAACCGTGGCCACAACGGGCGGTCAGATCGGCATCGCGATGGACGGCTACGCGATCTTTGCCAACCTGCTGGCGGGTGGTCAGGCCCCCGAAGGGCTGGACCGTTGCTACGGGCATAAGGGCGAAGGGCTGTCCTATCATTATCACGCAGGTGAGGCGGGATCGAACCAGATTCTTGGCTGCCTTGCGGCGGAAGCCGGCTGCACGCTCGTAGAAGGACAGACGGTCTGCGATGCCAGCCGCCCCCCGCCGCGCCCGTGATCGCCTGCCTCTGCCCGCCGAGACAACGCCCAGTGTCTGATTTGTGAAGGGCCCCTGTGTTCCCCACGGGGCGAGAATGACCCATGACTGCACCTGTCCAGACCGGAACGCCCCGAACCACCGTTCCAGACGCCAATGCGCTTGCGCAGCTGGGTCGTGCCATCCTGATGGTGGCCGCGCTTTGGCTGGTTTCCAGTCAGGCTTATTACGCGCTGGTCACGACGCTGGGGCTGGACAGCGGGTATGATGGCGCGCCGGTGCTGTTCGCGGCCTATTATCTGGTCTGGGCGGCAGTTGCCATCTGGCTTTTCCGATCGCTGATCGCGGACAATCTGGGCCATACCACGGTTGCGCGCGAAGGGCTGGTGATGCTTCCGGTGCTGGTGGGCTTTGCGCTGTTCGTGGTCTACGGGCTGCCGCTGCTGCCAAAGGTTTCCGACCTGCGCGCGCCGTCAGAGCCGCCCGAGTTCATGTTCGCCTCGGCCTGGTATTATCTGCCGAAATCGGCCGATATCCTGTTTCAGCAAGTGCTGGCGGCGGGGCTTATCCTGACGGCGGCACGGGCGGGCTATCGCCTTTTGCCCATCGCGCTGGGCATGGCGCTGGCATTTGGCGGCTTCCATCTGCTGTTGGCATTCGACGGCTACACCCCGACCTATGTCACCCGTTTCGCCCTGTCTGCGACCGCGTTCGGCGCGGTGCTTCCCTACCTTTACCTGCGCCTGCGCAGCGGCTTTCGCTGGGCCTATGCCTTCCATTTGGGGTTCTACGCCGCCGATGCGACGCTGACGCATTTCATTCTTGCGGCACCGCCCTGGGCCTGACCCGGCGCCGCGCCGCCTTCAACGGATCAAAGACCATGATTGGACCAAACCCATGACCATCAAAAGCATCAACGGCTGCATCGGCTGCGAGGAATGCGTCAAATCCTGCCCCAGCGATGTGCTGCGAAAGGAGAGCGGCAAGGCCGTCATCGCCTATCCGGCCGACTGCCAGATTTGCCATCTGTGCCGGATGTATTGCCCGGTCGACGCCATCGAGATGGCGCCCGAGAAGTCCATTCCTGTGATCGTGTCCTGGGGCTGAACGATGAAACTATCTGCAAGAGCTTATGCGATTATCACCGGGCTGACGGTCTTTGTTGGCCTGCCGCTGCTGTTCTACGCGCTGGGGGATGCCCCGCGCCGCAGCGTATTGAAGGAGGCGCTTTCCCTGCTGACGCTGCTGGCGTTCACCATGATGCTGGGCCAGTTCTTTCTGGCGCGCAGCAACGAGACGCTGCTGATGCTGTTCAAGCCG
>JBATAV010000494.1:0-2187 GCA_049662025.1 Paracoccaceae bacterium
CAGACCACCCGATGGCCAAAGTAATCCGCCCGCGCCCCGCTGCGGTTCAGAATGACCAGATCGCCCGGTGCCAGCGTTCCCCCGGCAATCAGCGCCCGCCCCAGCGCCCCGCCCAGCCAGCCGGTGCCGCCGATGATGCCAACCCTCATGCCCCGCGCCCCTCCAGATAGATCTCCCGCGCATTGCGATGCCCGATCAACGCGCGCTCATCCTCCGACAAACCCGCCAGCAGGGCGCGCGTCATGCCGATCCACCCCGGCAACCCCGCGCCCAGATCAACCACCGGCCAATCGCCGCCCCAGACCATCCTTTGCGGCCCGAACAGCGCCAGCACCTCCTCGGCATAGGGCCGCACCGCCGAAAACTGCGCGTCGGGCCCCGTCCCGGGTGCCGCATAGGCAGTAATCCCCGACAGCTTCACCCACAGGTTCGGCAACCCCGCCAGCCGCGCCATCCCCTGCCGCCAGATCGCGAAATCTCCCCCCGCAATATCGGGCGTGCCGCAATGGTCCAGCACGAACCGCACCTCCGGGCAGGCCCGCACCAGCGCCCCGCACAGCCCCACCTGCCGCGTCAGGAAACACAAGTCCACCGGCCATCCCGCCGCCCCGATCTTCCGCACATTCCGCCGGAACACCTCGACCTCGCTCACCCCATCCGGCACCACATGAGTGATCCGGCGGAACCCCACGACCCCCAGCCCCCGGCATTCCTCCAGCCAGGCCTCGAACCCCGCTTCCTCCTCAGGCCGACAAGAGGCAACCTGCCCCAGCATTCCCCCCTTGCCCACCATCACCGCCACCAACCGCGCCTCGGCCCGGTAATCGGCCTCATTCACCCCGGTCTCCATGAAGATCGTCCCCACGACCCCCATCCCCGCCACCAACCCGGCATAGTCGGCGCGGTCGAAATCCCGCCCCGCCAGCGCCGGAATGGCATCGGCCCAGGCATAGCCCAAAGCGCCGCGCAGGATCAGATGCTGATGGGTGTCGATGAACTCCATCACACGCCCTTTGCCGCCGCAAAAGACTCAGACATTCGACCAGCCCCCGTCGATCACATGCGCATGCCCGGTGGTAAAGCTCGACTCGTCGCTCGCCAGATAGACCACCAACTGCGCGATCTCCTCCGCCGTCGCCATCCGCCCCATCGGCTGGCGCGCGACAAAGGCCTTGCGCGCGGCGTCATAATCCCCCGTCGCCCGCAACCGCTCATCCAGGGAAGGGCTCTCCACCGTCCCCGGACAGACCGCATTGCAGCGGATCCCCTTGGACACGAAATCCGCCGCCACCGCCTTGGTCAGCCCGATCACCCCCGCCTTCGTCACCCCATAGACAAACCGGTTCGGCGCCGCGATGATCGACCCCACCGCACTCGCCATGTTGACGATCGCGCCACCCCCCTTCGCCACCATCCCCGGCACGAACGCCTTGCACATCCGGAACATCGCCGTGATGTTCAGGTCCAGCGAGAACGCCCAGTCCTCCTCCGAACACTCCAGCAGCGTGCCGTTCGCCACGAACCCCGCGCAGTTGAACAGCACGTCGGTCTCCGGCAACCCGGCCGCAAATTCCGCCACCGCCGCCGCATCGCGCACATTCAACAGCTGAGTCTCCAGCCCCAGCGCCGCCAACTCCCCCAGGGTCCGCGAGTTGATGTCGGTCGCAATCACCCGCCCGCCTTCCCGCTGCATTGCCAAGGCCGAGGCCCGCCCGATCCCCTGCCCCGCCGCCGTCACCACACAGGTCTTGCCCGCCAACCGCCCCATCACAGCCTCCAAATGAAATCCCTTGCGACCACCCTAGCGCCCCCAAAACTGACATGCCAGTTCCGCGTGCAAGGCCCACCCGTGCGACACCTCGTAGGGTGCGGTTCCACCCCATCACCCCCACCTTCCAATCATCCCCACCCCTTGACGAAGGAACAAACGCCCCCCAGCATCCGCCAAAGCCCAAAGGTCCGCCCCCATCCAACGCACCCGTCGAACCCTTTGCGCTCCTCCTCGCAGCACCGGCCCTTCTTTCCGGCTGCATTGGTCTCATCATCGACTACGGGCTGAAAGCCCGAGATATCGAGCGCCGCCGCGTTCACAAAGCCATCCATATCGGGATGCACCTTGATGAAATCCGCCCGATCATCCCCGAACAGGTCTTTGTTACCCGCAAGGTCGGCCTGTGGGATGATCCC
>JBATAV010000495.1:0-4080 GCA_049662025.1 Paracoccaceae bacterium
AAGTAGCCCGCCAGCACGCCGACGAAGGTGCCGAGGAACACCGCCACCAGCATCGCCACCATGCCGACCGCCAGGCTGACCTTGCCGCCCAGCATCATCCGCGCCAGCATGTCCAGCGACAGCTCGTCGGTGCCCATCGGGTGGTCCCAGCTTGGCGGCTTGTTGCGGCCCAGCATCATCTTGACCGGGTCGGGGTCGACGCGGATCGCCTCGACATGCCACAGGAAGGGGCCGATCAGCACGAAGGCCACCAGCAGGACAAGGACGAACAGCCCGACCATCGCACCCTTGTGGTTGCGGAACTGGTCCCAGACATCGCGCAACTGGCTGCGCGGCGCCTCAATCACGCCTTCGGCCGACAGGTCTTCTGGTCGGGTGGTGTCAGTCATAGCGGATCCTCGGGTCAAGCAGGCCGTAGAGGATATCGGCGACCAGGTTGAACAGCACGATCAGAACGGCGGTGATGAAGGCGATGGTTTGCACCACGGGCAGGTCGTTGACCTGGATGGCGCCGATCAGGGCGGCGCCTATGCCGTTGATCTTGAACACGTTCTCGGTGATGATCGCGCCCCCGAAGACGGTGGGAACCCCCAGCGCGATGACCGTGACCACCGGGATCAGCGAATTGCGCAACACGTGTTTCAGGACCACGGTGCGCTCTCCCATGCCTTTGGCGCGGGCGGTGCGGACATAGTCCTGCGCCAGATTCTCCAGCATCGACGACCTTGTGTAGCGGCTGATCTCGGCTGCGTTGAACAGCGCCAGGGTGATGACCGGCAGCGTCATCTGCTGCACCTGCGCCTTCAGGCTGGGCCAGTCGGTGACCTGCAGCGAGGTGTTGTAGATCGAGGGGAACCAATGCAGCTTGACCGTGAAGACGATGATCAGGATCAGACCGGTGAAGAAGGTCGGCACCGAAAAGCCGATCATGGCGACAAAGGTGCCGGCCTGGTCGAACCAGGAATACTGCCGGTAGGCCGAATAGATGCCGATCGGCAGCGCGATCATGATGGCCAACACATAGGCCGTGCCGATCACCGTCAGGGTCTGCGGCAGGCGCTGGCCGACGTATTCGAACACCGGAATCCGCGACGAATACGAGATCAGCCGCGGCGCGCCCTGCGCGAGATCGGTGCCGAACATGGCGTCGATGCCGTATAGCGGCTCGACGTAGAAAAACTGTTTCAGCCACAACAGATAGCGGATCCAGACCGGCTGGTTCACCCCCAGCGATTCCAGGATTTTCGCGCGCACGTCGGGCGGCACTGTCAGCGGAATTTCCGACGCCGGAGAGCCGGGCGCCAGATCGACCAGCAGAAAGATCACCAGGCTGATCAGCAGCAGGGTCGGGATGGCGATCAGAAGCCGTCGGAGCACGTAAGTCAGCATGCTTAGGCGCCTTTGGTCAGCAGTCGGGACGGGGAAGCGGCGGATGGCGGGGACACAGGAGGGTGCCCCCGCCGGCAGGATGGGCAAGACAGCCGATCATGCGATTCCGGTACGGTTACTTCACGCGGAACCAGTCCTGGGCGTTCCACATCTCGGTGTCCCAGGTGTTCAGCACCACGCCGCCCAGCGTGTTCGAGGCCGCCGACAGACGGCCACGGTCGACCAGCGGCACCACGACATAGCTGTCCTTGGTCAGCATCTCGTTCAGCTTCTTGGCCAGCTCGCCCCGCGCGCCCATGTCGGAAGTCTTGGCCAGTTCGGCCACCAGCGCGTCATAGGCCGGGTCGCAGAAGCGGTTGATGTTCTCGCCCTGCCACTGGTTTTCCGGGCCGGGGATCTTGTCGCAGAGGTACTGCGCCAGATAGGGCTCGGGGTCGGTGCCGTCGAAGTTGTTGGCGTACATCTCGACGTCGGAATAGAACTTCTGGAAGGTGTCGGGCGAGCCCGCATCGCCGCCGAAGAACACCGAGGAATCAACGTTCTTCAGCTCGACCTCGACGCCGATGGCATTCCACCAGCTCTTGATCACCGCCTGGAAGTCCTGACGCACCGGGTTGGTCGAGGTCGAGTAGAGGAGCGACAGTTTCACGCCGTCCTTGTCGCGCACGCCATCGCCATTGCTGTCGGTCCAGCCGGCTTCCTCCAGCAGGGCCTTGGCGCCTTCGATGTCTTGCGCGATGCAGTCGGTGTTGGCGCTGGCGAACATTTCCGGCGCCGGCACCAGGTTGCAGGTCGGGCGACCCGCCGCGCCATAGCCGATGTCGACCAGCGCCTGCCGGTCGATCGCCATCGACAGCGCCTTGCGCACGCGGATGTCCGACAGGATCGGGTGCGGGTGCTTGGTGGTCGAGCGTTCACCCTCGGGCAGGTTCGGCGACGGATCGGTCATGTTCATCTCGATCCGCTCGACCAGGGTGCCGAAGCCGTTCAGCAGCACGCCCTTGCCGGCGGCAGTCATCTGCGCCTGCATTTCGGGGTTGATCTGGGTGTTCCAGGCATAGTCGAATTCGCCGGTTTCCATCACGGCGCGGGCGGCTGAGACCGCATCGCCGCCGCCCTTCAGGGTCATGGTGGCGAAGGCGGGCTTGGCCGGGTCGCGGTAGTTGGGGTTGGCGGCCAGCTGCAGCACGTCATTCACCTTGAAGTCGGTGACCATGAACGGGCCGGTGCCGATCGGCGCGAAGTTCTGCGCGTTGCACGAGGACGCCGCGGCGCCCAGGCAATTGGCGAATTGCGCCGCCTGCAGGATCGGCGAGGTGCCGCCGACAAAGGCCTGATAGGGGTTCGGCTTGGGTGCGACAAAGGTGATGACGATGGTTTCGGCATCCGGCGTCTCGATCGACGAGATGCCCTCGTAGCGCGCGGCCTGGGCGCAGCCGCCCTCGGGGTGGGTGCAGTATTCGTAGGTGAACTTGGCATCGGCCGAGGTGACCGGTGTTCCGTCCGACCACATCACGCCCGGCTTCAGCTTCCAGGTGATCTTGGTCAGGTCTTCGGAAATGCCGCCATTGGCCACGGTGGGCACATCAACGGCCAGACGGGCGATGACTTCGCCTTTTTCGTCAAACCCGGCCAGACCTTCGAGGATCAGCGACGAGGCTTCGACATCCTTGGTGCCCGACGACAGGTAGGGGTTCAGGATCGACGGCGCCTGCCAGTAGAGCACGTTGACGTTGCCATCGGTGCCACGATCGGCCAGGGCAGCGGTGCCAAAGCCCATGACGGCCACGGCACCCATAAGGGCGGTTCTCAGTTTCATTGCGACACTCCTTGTTGATTGCGCTCGGTTGCCTCGGACGCGCCGGTTGGTCCGGCGGCAGGTTTGTTGGAATAGAGATGGCAGGCGACGAAGCGGTCGGGCTCGATCTCTGTCAGATCGGGTTTCACCACCTTGCACAGGTCGAACACCTTCGGGCAGCGGGTGCAGAAGTTGCAGCCCTTGGGCGGGTTGGCCGGCGAAGGCACGTCGCCTTTCAGGATGATGCGGTTGCGGCGGGCGGCCAGTTCGGGGTCCGGCTCGTTCACCGCCGAGAGCAGCGCCTCGGCATAGGGGTGCAGCGGGCGGGCATACAGGTCTTTTGCGGGCGACAACTCGGCAATCCGGCCCAGATACATCACCGCCACCCGGTCGGCCAGATGGCGCACCATGCTGAGGTCGTGGCTGATGAAAAGATAGGTCAGCCCCAGCCGTTCCTGCAGATCTTCCAACAGGTTGACCACCTGCGCCTGAATCGAGACATCCAGCGCCGCGATCGGCTCGTCACAGACGATGAACTTGGGGTTCAGCGCCAGGGCGCGGGCGATGCCGATGCGCTGGCGCTGGCCGCCCGAGAATTCATGTGGATAGCGGTTGGCAAAGCGGCGGTTGAGCCCGACCTGATCCATCAGCTCGTAGATCCGCGCGGTCTTTTTCGCGCGGGTCCAGTTGGTGTGTTCGTCCAGCGGCTCGCCGATGATGCGGGCCAGGGTCATGCGCGGGTTCAGGCAGGCTTGCGGGTCCTGAAACACCATCTGCATGCTGGGGCGCTTCTGGCGCAGCTTTTCGGCGCTGAGATGGGCCACATCCTCGCCGTCGATGATGACGCGGCCGGCCGTCAGCTCATAAAGCCGCAGAATGGCGCGGCCGACGGT
>JBATAV010000496.1:0-4316 GCA_049662025.1 Paracoccaceae bacterium
GCGCGGGGACGGTAGGCGTTGCGGTCCAGCGCGTCGCCTGCAGCGGTGATCACATCCAGCGGCAGTTCGATATGGACCGGGCCCGGGCGGGCGGAATCAAAGACGGCAAAGGCGCGGGCCAGCACGGCGGGCAGTTCGGCGGCGCGCAGCACCGAATGGCTGAACACCGAGACGCCGCGCACCATGCCCTGCTGGTCGGGCAATTCGTGCAGCCGACCCTCGCCCAGACCCAGCTCATGGGTGTTGTTGACCGATGAGATCACCAGCATCGGCACGGAATCGGCATAGGCCTGTCCCATCGCCGTCAGGATATTGGTCATGCCGGGGCCTGAGATGATGAAACAGGCCGCCGGTTTGCCGCTGGCACGGGCATAACCGTCGGCCATGAAGCCCGCGCCCTGTTCGTGGCGCGGGGTGATGTGGCGGATCCGGGTGTTGGGCAGGCCGCGATACAATTCGACAGTATGCACGCCGGGAATGCCGAAGACGGTGTCGATGCCATAGTTTTCGAGGATCTCGACCAGAACCTCGCCACAGGTTTTCATTGAAGGCTTCCTTTGTTCGGGCAGGTTCGGTTTGGATCAGGTTCGATACTGCACGCCGGGCAGGACGCAGAGCATCTCGTAAAGCAGGTTGGCGGCGGTGATCGCGGTGTTGCCGGTGGTGTCATAGGGCGGCGAGACCTCGACACATTCGGCGCCGATCAGGTTCAACCCGCGGCAGCCACGGATGATCTCGATGCCCTGGATCGAAGTCAGTCCACCGATCTCGGGTGTGCCGGTGCCGGGGGCAAAGGCGGGGTCGAGTGCGTCGATGTCGAAGGTCAGATAGACCGGCCCATCGCCCATTTGCGCCCGGATTTCCGCCATCAAGGGCGTCAGCGATTTGTACCAGCACTGCTCGGCCGGAACCACGCGCACGCCAAGGCCCGCCGCCCAGTCGAAATCATCGGCGGCATAGCCAGTGGCGCGCAGGCCGATCTGGGCCATGCGTTTGGGGTCGATCAGGCCTTCTTCGATGGCGCGGCGGAACGGGGTGCCATGGGCGATCTTTTCGCCGAACATATGCTCGTTGACGTCGGCATGGGCGTCGACATGGATCACCCCCACCGGGCCATGGACCTTGTCCATTGCCCGCAGGATCGGCAGCGGGATCGTGTGATCGCCGCCCAAAGTCAGGGGTTTGCAGCCATGCGACAGTATTTCGTCATAGGCCGCCTCGATGATGCGGATGGTCTCGAAGATGTTGAAGGTGTTGATCGCCACGTCGCCGATGTCAGCCACCTGAAGCGACTCAAAGGGGGCGGCGCGGGTTGCCATGTTGTAGGGGCGGATCATGCAGGATTCCGCACGGATCTCACGCGGGCCGAACCGGGTGCCGGGGCGGTTGGAGGTGCCGATGTCCATCGGAACGCCGACAAAGCAGACATCGAGCCCTTTGGCAGTGGGCTGGCTGGGCAGCCGCATCATCGTGGCCGGGCCACCAAAACGCGGCATCTGGTTGCCGCCAAGCGGCTGATTGAATTGGGTCATTTCTTCATCCGTCCTGTCTGGGCACGCTTGCGGGAAACACGATGCAATCTTCGGCGCAAAAGCTGATCTTCACCTTGGCGGACCTGGCGAATGGCCCGGTCCGCGTGCTGGGTTGCACCACCGTCAACAGGCCAAAAGCGCAGCGAATGACGTAGTGGACTTCCGCCCCCATATAGCGCGCCTCGACGACCTCGCCGGGAAACTGGTTGGCGCCCAACTCCGGACGCTTGTCCGCTGCGGCAGCGATGGAGATGCGCTCGGGCCGGACACCGACGCTGACCGGGGTGTCATCGGAAATTCCCTTTGCCATGGCGGACAGCACGGTTCCCGACGGCATCACCACGTTGACGAGGCCGTCGTTGCGGCTGTGTTTCAGGGTGCCGTCCAGCCAGGTGCTGCGCCCCATGAACGAGGCCACGAAGCGGGTCTCCGGGCGGGAATAGATCTCGGACGGCGCGCCTTGCTGGTCGATCCGGCCCCGGTTCATCACGATGATGCGGTCGGCAAGGCTCATCGCCTCGTCCTGATCATGGGTGACGACAAGAGTGGTGGAGCCGACCGAGGTCAGGATCTGCTTCAACTCGGCTCCAAGTTCCTCGCGCAGCTTTGCGTCCAGGGCGGACAGCGGCTCGTCCAGCAAGACCAGTTTGGGCTTGGTCGCCAGCACCCGTGCTAGGGCGACGCGCTGCTGCTGACCCCCGCTGAGTTGGCGTGGCCGCCGGTCGCCATAGCCGTCAAGCTGAACGAGGCGCAGCATTTCGGCGACGCGGGCCGCGATTTCGGATTTCGGCCAGTTGCGGTGTTTCAGCCCGTAAGCGACGTTTTCGCCGACGCTCATATGCGGAAAAAGCGCGTAGTGCTGGAACAAAAGGCCGACGTTCCGCTCAAACGGGCGCTTGCCGATCACGGATTCAGCGCCGATCTCGATATGGCCGGTGTCGGGGTCCTCAAACCCGGCGATCAGGCGCAGGGTGGTGGTTTTCCCGCAGCCGCTGGGGCCCAGCAGGGCCACGGTCTCGCCCGCTTCGGCCGAAAAGCTGATGCCGTCAACGGCGGCAACGGTGCCAAAGGATTTGCGGACGTTGTCAAAACTGATGACGGTCTGGGAGGAGGCTTGCATGGACCCTGCTTTCAACGGAAGGCACCTTCACCGATGGCGCGGTTCAAGCCGACAAACTTTTCCAACAGCACGATGAGAACGACGGTCATCCCCATCAGGATCAACGAAGCGGCGGCGATTGTCAGGTCGAAATTCGCCCGCATCGAGCTGATCAGTGCAATTGGCAGCGTGTAGGTCTTGGCATCGGTCAGCATGATCGACACAGCGACGTCGTCCATCGACACCGCGAAAGCAAAGATCGCGCCGCTGATGATGCCGGTGCGGGCAAGCGGGAAGGTGACGCTCCAGAACGCCCGCCGCTCGGTCGCGCCAAGTACCAGAGCGGCCTCGGTATAGGATCGGTCGATCTGTGACATCGCGGCGAGGGTGGCGCGGATCGTGTAGGGCAGGGTGATGATGACATGGCCGCAAAGAAGCCGGGCAAAGCCGTTGATCACGCCGATTTTGGACAGGAACAGCAACAGCGCAAAGCCGATCACGATCGGCGGCACGACCAGCGGTGAGAGGAAGAACGAGACCAGATGCTCTTTGCCGGCAAATTGTGCGCGGTCGAGGGCATAGGCGGTGGCAAGGCCCGCCGCCAGCGAGATGGCAACCGACGCAAATGCCAGCTTGAGGCTGGTGGCCAGCCCGGCCAGAAAATAGCTGTCGGAAAAGAACGCAGTGAACCAGCGCAGCGACAAGGCGGGCGGTGGCAGCGGGCCAAGGTAGTCGCGCGCGTCAAAGGCCATGACGGCCGTCACAATGATGGGCGTCAGCAAAAACAGCACCACGGCGCAGTTCATCACCTTGCACATAAGACGGATCAGGTCATCAACACGCCGCCCGGTCATTGCTGCCACCTTTTGTTCACAAATGCGGACATTCCAAAGACGATCAGCATCGCCAGAATGAACAGGACAACCGAGATTGCCGCCCCGCTGGGGTAGTTGGCGATCTCGCTGAAGCGGGTGTAGATCAGGTTAGAGATGAACAGCACGCGGCCCTTGCCCAGGATCATCGGAATGACGAAGGCACTGATCGAGAAGGTAAATCCGAACAGGAACGCCGCAAGGATGCCTTTGGTGCATAGCGGCAGGGTGATTGTCAGATGTGCTTTCCAGGCGGGTGCGCCCAGCACCTGCGCCGCGTCGGTCAGCCTGGGGTCGACGTTCTGAATGGTGGACAAAAGGGTCAGCGCCGACAGCGGAATGACGTAGTGCAGGAGCCCCATGCCGACCAAAAGCTCGATATAGCCGCGCCCGTTGGTGGCGATTCCAATGCTGCGCAGGAACGGGCCCAGCGGGCCGGTGGCGCCAAGGGTCAGTTCCAGCGCGTAGGTGCGTACCAGCACACTGAGAAACATCAGTGCGACAAGGAACCCGACGGCGATCATCCGCCAGCGCGGTGACAGGCGGCGGGCGATCCAATAGGCCAGCGGAAAGGCCAGAAAGACCCCTACCGCCGAGGCCAGCAGACTGATGCGCAGGGTCTGAAAGAAGAAAACCGCAAAGGATTGCTTCACCAACTCGGCATAGTTGGCGATGGTCAGGGGCGCATCGGCTGCCGAGCCGATGCTACCGGGTTCATAATAGCGCAGGCTTTCCACGAAAAGCCCTGCCATCGGCAGCACGAAGAGCGCGAGAAACAGGGCTCCGGAGGGAACGAACATAGCACTTGGCATG
>JBATAV010000497.1:0-8536 GCA_049662025.1 Paracoccaceae bacterium
GGGATTGGTCTGGCAGGTGGGCGGCGGCGTTCAACGCGCGGGCGTCGGCTTCGAGGGCCAGCGCGCCGATCGTGCCGGCAAGGCCGATCAGCACATGGGTCTGCGCCCGGACGGCCGGAAGGTCGCCCTGGGCAAGGGCAAGCGACAGGGTTCGCGCCACGCGGTCAAGATCTTGGTCCAGGCGGGTCAAAAGCTCGTCGGCGACGACCGGCCCGGCCAGCGTCAACAGCCGCGAAAGGCGGCTTTCGTCCATTGCCGCGGGCGCCCTTTGCGGTGCCTTGGCGTTGTCGTCCGCTGTGGTCATCGCCGCCTTTTCCCCGACACAGGCAAAGTGGTGCCACGAGGATGGCGGCCAAGTCCAGCCTTGTAAGCCGCGCGGCGCGACCTTAGCCCCGCCCGCCCGCCAGGCCCAGGCTTTGCAACGCCTCGGTAATTTCATCGAGAATGGCCGGATCGTCGATGGTGGCGGGCATCTTCCATTCCAGCCCATCGGCGATCTTGACCATGGTGGCGCGCAGGATCTTGCCCGAGCGGGTCTTGGGCAGCCGCTCCACCACCACCGCGCGCTTGAAGTCGGCCACTGGGCCGATGCGGTCGCGCATCAGGGCGACGCATTCGCGGATGATGTCGGGATGGGCGCGGTTGGTGCCCTTGTTCAGGCACAAGAGGCCCAAGGGCGATTGCCCCTTCAGCGCATCCGCCACCCCGATCACCGCGCATTCGGCGACATCGGCATGGCTGGCCAGCACCTCTTCCATTGCCCCGGTCGACAGCCGGTGGCCCGCGACGTTGATCACGTCATCGGTGCGCGCCATGATGTAGAGATAGCCATCGGCATCGACATAGCCCGCATCGCCGGTCTCATAGTGGCCGGGGAAGTGGTCAAGATACGATTTGCGAAACCGGGCTTCGGCGTTCCACAGCCCCGGCAGGGTGCCGGGGGGCAGGGGCAGTTTGATGGCAATCGCGCCCAGCGTGCCGGGGGCAACTGAGTGGCCGCCTTCGTCCAGCACGGCCACGTCATAGCCCGGCATCGGCACCGAAGGGCTGCCGATCTTGACCGGCAACAGGCCAAGGCCCAAGGGGTTGGCGGCGATGGCATAGCCGGTTTCGGTCTGCCACCAATGGTCGATCACCGGCACGTTCAGATGCCGCGCGGCCCAGTTGATGGTGTCGGGGTCGGCCCGCTCGCCGGCCAGAAACAGCGCCTGCAGGCACGACAGATCGTAGTCCTTGAGCAGTTCGCCTTCGGGGTCATCGCGCTTGATGGCGCGCAGCGCGGTGGGGGCGGTGAAGAAGGATTTGACCTTGTGTTCCTCGATCACCCGCCAGAAGGCGCCTGCGTCGGGGGTGCCGACCGGTTTGCCCTCGTAGACGATGGTGGTGCAGCCCGCCAGCAAGGGGCCATAGCAGATGTAGCTGTGGCCCACGACCCAGCCCACGTCGGATGCCGCCCAGAACACATCGCCCGCGCCAACGTTGTAGACCGCCCGCATCGTCCACATCAGCGCGACCATATGGCCCGCAGTGGGGCGCACCACGCCCTTGGGCGCGCCGGTGGTGCCGGAGGTATAAAGGATATAGGCCGGATGGGTGCCCTCGACGGCCACACAATCGGCGGGCTCGACGCCATATTGAAAGCTGTGCCAGGCGACATCGCGGCCTTCGACCAGCTTGGCCACCTCTTGCTCGCGCTGCAAGATCACGCAGAAGTCGGGCTTGTGGCGGGCCATGTCGATGGCGGCATCGACGAGCGGTTTGTAATGCACCACGCGGGTGGGTTCGACCCCGCAGCTTGCCGCGATGATCGCCTTTGGCGTGCAATCGTCGATCCTGACCGCCAGTTCGCTGGCCGCAAAGCCGCCGAACACGACCGAGTGGATGGCCCCCAGCCGGGCGCAGGCCAGCATCGCCTCCAGCGCCTCGGGGACCATCGGCATGTAGATGATGACGCGGTCGCCCTTGGTGATGCCCTTGGCCTTGAGCGCGCCTGCCAGCCGGGCGACGCGGTCTTTCAGCTGATCATAGGTGATGACGTGCTTGGTGCCGGTGACCGGGCTGTCGTGGATGATGGCGGCCTGGCTACCGCGCCCGGCCAGAACGTGGCGATCAACCGCGTTCCAGCAGGTGTTGCCCATAGCATCAGAAAACCATTCGTACAGCGGCGCGCGGGCCGCGTTCAGCGCCGCCACGGGCTTTTGCATCCAGTCGATGGCCCCGGCGGCGTCCAGCCAGAATCCTTCGGGGTCGGCCTGCCACTTGGCGTAGATATCCGCGTAAGCCATCCAATGCCCTCCTCCAAAAGCCGAGGTCTTGTTACGGCAGGTCACGCCATTGACGCAACGCTGTTACCGGAAACAGCGGTGGCCTGCGACGAAATGTTTGCAGAATTCCGTAGATTCCGGGTGCGAAGTTTTGCAAACTCGGCCGACTTGCGCCGGCTGCAGCTATTTCCGCAGTGCTTTGCAAATCTGCCGCGCGAATCTTCTTTTCGGTTGTCGGACCCGGAAGATCGGGACCATGCCGGGGGTCTGACGCTTGCAGCGCAAGGTTGGTGACCATTGGCGCGGGCCCGTCAGAAATCAGATGTGTCGCCGGGAGAGCATTCGCTTTCCCCACCGATACCTTGATACCCAAGGAGGAAAGCCCGGCCACCCGATCCCACCTGCACCCAGGAAGCATCGGGTTCATCAAGGCCGGTTTCCGCATCGTCGGACCTCGGCGCGGATGGGGCAGGGCCAGCCTGTTGGGAGGCCGTTGCGCGGTGCAGTGTGGCCTATGCGGAGGATGATGCCGCGCCCAGGATCCGGATCATAGCGCGGTCACGGGCGAACCAAATCGCCATCCGACCGGGCGAAACCGGCCGAGGGTGTGTCAAAACCCGCATCCATACAGTGTTTCTGGCCTGACCTGGCCTGGCTTGGCTTGGGCGCCGGGAGTGTTCTTCAGCCATGGCCGTGCGTCCTTGCGTGCGGGAATGACGGCGCAGGCGGTGACCTTGGCAGTGGGCTGGTCAGCGGGATCCGGTCCAAAGTTCAGCGAGCATCGGCGCGTCCTCAACCTGGCTGCCAGTCACCTCGATTGCGCTGATTTCCGACGTATCCGCGTCAATGGTCTCATTGACGAGTTCTCGTTTCCAACGGGACCGGTCGATCATCAGGTCTACGACCGTTTCCCTGGAGAAGAGCCGGTATGCCGTCACCGGTTCCCTCTGGCCCCGGCGATGGGCACCGGCGCTGCGGATGAAGCCGCCGACCCAACCCGGACGACCCGGATACCGCCTTCGGACGGCATTTTTCATGGAAGTTTCGACGATCGGGAATGCTGTGCGAAAAGGTCACAGTGGCCGCCCAAGTGGAATTTCATGGGAAAATCTCATAACAAAACCAGCCACTTACTGAAGTCTTCTCAGGTTGAACGGACAATATATGTCGGGTCCGCCATCAGTTCGCCCGCGCCAGCAGGTCGCGCAGTTCCTGCACCACCAGCGCCTTTGCCTGGCGCTGGACATAGTGGCGCGAACCCTCGGCCTTGACCAACCGGCCATTCTTCAGACCGGCGGCAAAGCGCGTTGCTTCCTCGATCCAGACTGCTTGCCACGAGGCTGACAGGCCCACCGACGGACGGGTCGCCACGATGACGGTGATCGGAATATCGCCATAGCCCTGCGGTGGCGCCACCTGCGCCGGGGTGTCGGCCATGCCGTCCACCTCGCGCTTCTGCACCGCGGGAAGCAGGGCATAGATCAGATCGGGAATGGTGCAGGTCTTTTGCCCTGCGGCCTTGCAGGAGGCCTCGAACCCCGGAAGCCGCGCATCCACCAGAAGAATGCCCGCAACCTCGTCCGGGTAGGCGGTGGCATAGGCCAGCGCATAGGTGCCGCCCAACGAGTGGCCGACCAGCACATAGGGCGGCGTGTGGCCCGCTGTTGCCAGCCGGGCATGCAGATCGCGCGCCACGTCCAGACCTGAGCGGCGGCCATCGGCATCGCCCTTGATCCAGTCGGGACGTTCGTCCAGCACCATCGGTGCTGCGCCTTTCAGCGCACGGGCGACGGCGCGAAAGCTGTCCTTGCCATCGCCCAGTCCCGGCAGAAACACCACTTCTGGCGGCTCGGCCAGCGCGGCCGAGGACCACGGGGCCAGCAACTGGGCCAGCATCAGGCAGGCAAAAAGTCGTTTGGCCCCGCCCCACCTAGCCATAGAACGACACCGGCGTGCCCGCGATGGCGGACATGTTCAGCAAGCCCCGCGCGGTGATCGAGGGGGTGACGATATGCGCGAGGTTGCCCATCCCCATCAGGATCGGCCCGACTTCAAGGCCGCCGGCCTTCATCTTCAGCATGTTGCGCGCGGTATTCGCGGCATCGGTGAAGGCGAAGACCAGAATGTTGGCGGCGCCCTGCATGCGGCCGTTGGGGAAGATCCGCGCCCGCAACTCGGGGTCAAGGGCGGCATCCGCGCTCATCTCGCCTTCGTAGTCGAAGGCCACCTCGCGCGCGTCCAGAATTTCCAGCGTCGCACGCATCCGGCGACCTGAATCGCTGTCGAGGTTGCCGAAGTTGGAATGCGAACACAGCGCCACCTTCGGCGTCACGCCAAAGCGTTTGGCATGGCGCACCGCGCCGCAGACGGTTTCGGCGATCTGTTCGGGTGTCGGCACGGCGTTGACATGGGTGTCGGCCACGAACAGCGGGCCGTCTTCCTGGATCATCAGGCTAAGCGCGCCATGCGGGCGCAATCCGCCACGCGCCAGGATCTGGCGGACATAGTTCAGATGCCAGAGGTATTGCCCGAAGGTGCCGCAGATGAGGCTGTCGGCATCGCCGCGATGCACGGCGATGGCGGCGATGGCGGTGGTGTTGGTGCGCAGGACGGCGCGGGCGATGTCGGGGGTAACGCCCTGACGCTGCATCAATTCGTGATAGGTCGACCAGTAGTCGCGGTAGCGCCGGTCGCTTTCGGGGTTCACGATTTCAAAGTCGCGGTCGGGGCGGATCGGCAGGCCGGCGCGTTCGGCGCGGCGCGCGATCACCTCTGGCCGGCCGATCAGGATCGGCTTGTCGGTGGTTTCCTCCAGCATGGCGTTGGCGGCGCGCAACACCCGCTCGTCCTCGCCTTCGGCAAAGATGATGCGGCGGGTGGCCTGACGCGCGGCCTCGAACACCGGGCGCATGATCAGGGCGGATCTGAACACAGAACCGTTCAGTTTCTCGCGGTAGGCGTCAAGGTCGGTGATCGGCCTTGTGGCGACGCCGGTTTCCATCGCGGCCTTGGCGACGGCAGAGGCGACGACGCCGATCAGGCGGGGATCGAAGGGCTTCGGGATCAGGTAGTCGGGGCCGAAGGACAGGGTTTCGCCCCGGTAGGCGGCGGCGGCCTCGGCGCTGGTAGTGGCGCGGGCGAGGGCGGCGATGCCCTCGATGCAGGCCAGCTCCATGTCGAGGTTGATGGTGGTGGCGCCGACGTCCAGTGCGCCCCGGAAGATGAAGGGAAAGCACAGCACGTTGTTGACCTGATTGGGAAAATCAGAGCGACCGGTGGCGATGATGGCATTCGGCGCCACGCTGCGCACCTCGTCCGGCAGGATTTCCGGGGTCGGGTTGGCCAAGGCAAAGACGATCGGCGCGGGGGCCATCTTCGCCACCATCGCAGGGGTCAGCACGCCGGGGCCGGACAGGCCGAGGAACAGGTCGGCGCCCGCGATCACATCCTCCAGCGTGGCGGCGGTGGCGCCTTGGGCAAAGGCCGCTTTCTGCGGGGTCATCTGGGCCGTGCGGCCCTTGTAGACTAGGCCGTCCAGATCACAGAGCCAGACGTTTTCGCGTTTCACGCCCAGCTTGACCAGCATCTCAAGGCAGGCAATGCCCGCCGCCCCGCCGCCGGTGGAAACCACTTTGATGGTGCCGAATTCCTTGCCCGCCACATGCAACGCATTGGTGGCCGCCGCGCCGACCACGATGGCGGTGCCGTGCTGATCGTCGTGGAAAACCGGGATCTTCATCCGCTCGCGGCACAATTGTTCAACGATGAAACAATCGGGCGCCTTGATGTCTTCAAGGTTGATGGCGCCGAAGGTCGGCTCCAGCGCGCAGACGATATCGGCCAGTTTGTGGGGGTCTGCCTCGTTCACCTCGATGTCGAAACAGTCGATATTGGCGAATTTCTTGAACAGGACTGCCTTGCCCTCCATGACCGGTTTCGACGCCAACGCGCCGATATTGCCCAGGCCCAGCACGGCAGTGCCATTGGTGACCACGGCGACAAGGTTGCCGCGGCTGGTGTAGCGGCTGGCGGTGGTCGGATCGGCCTTGATTTCAAGGCAGGCCTCGGCCACGCCGGGAGAATAGGCGCGCGACAGGTCGCGGCCGTTGGCAAGCGGCTTGGTGGCGCGGATCTCCAGCTTTCCGGGCTTGGGAAATTCGTGATAATCCAGCGCTGCCTGGCGCGTGGCCTGCTTTGCCTCGTCTTGCCTGTCGTCGCTCATCCTGCCCTCCCGCATAGATGGTTTACCGCTAAACCATTTTCTTTCAATCGAATAGCTGAGGTTTCCAGCAACAGCTTTCGGCCCAGCTTGCAAATCAGGGCGCCCCACCGCACCATGCCCCGGATCGGGGAGGATGCAAATATGGAAACCCGCGCCGAAATTCGCCTGCCGACGGCAGAGTTGCGCAACGACCTGCCGTTCTACACCAAGGTGTTGGGGATGCGGCTGGACATGATCTATCCCGCCGACAATCCGCAGGTCGCGGTGGTTTCGGGCCACGGGCTGCGGCTGCGGATCGAAAAGGGCGCACCCGAGGGGCCGGGGACGATCCGCATTCTGACCGATGACCCCGATGCCTTTGCCGGCGGGCAAAGGGTGCTGACCGCGCCGAACGGCACGCGGGTCGAGATTGACGAGCTGAATCCGCCCTTGGTGATGCCACGCACCGAACATGCCTTCGTGGTGCGCCGTCTGGCTGATCAGGCGCCCTGGGTGATTGGCCGGGCCGGGATGGAATACCGCGATCTGGTGCCCAGCCGCCTGGGTGGTGCGATGATCGCCAGCCACATCCGGGTGCCCGACGGCCCGGTGCCCGACATGGTGCATTACCACAAGGTGGGCTTTCAGCTGATCTTCTGCGTCGCCGGTTGGGTGGATGTTCTCTATGAAGATCAAGGCGATATCCGCCGCATCCACGCCGGCGACTGTTTCATCCAGCCGCCCGCCATCCGCCACAAGGTGCTGCATTCCGAAGGCGTGCAGGTGGTGGAAATCGGCGTGCCCGCCGAGCATGTGACCGAAATCGACCACGAGATGACCCTGCCCACCCCGCAGTTCCGCCCCGACCGGGAATGGGACGGGCAGAAGTTCGTGCATGACATCGGCAAGGATGGC
The DNA here is from genome assembly GCA_049662025.1 of Paracoccaceae bacterium. GTDB lineage: Bacteria > Pseudomonadota > Alphaproteobacteria > Rhodobacterales > Rhodobacteraceae > Pseudogemmobacter. The sequence continues at coordinate 7,381 of JBATAV010000497.1, forward strand.
ACCTTTGCGCCGTTCCGCATTCCGGGGTTTGAAGCGCGCGATACCTCGATCAGTGCCAACACCAGGGGGGTCGCCTCGGTGATGGTCGCGCGGCCAAGCGGCCAGCCTGCGCCCTGGACCAAGCATGACAGCGACATCCTTTTCAGCTTTGTGATGACGGGCGGCATGACGCTGGAGGGCGAGGGCAAGGACCCCTACCGCCTGTCGCCCGGCGATGCCTTTGTCATTCCGCCGGGGATGGCCACCCGCTACGCCGACCCGACGTCGGATCTGCAGCTTTTGGAGGTGACATTGCCCGGCAACCCGCTGACCGAAGTGCTATGACCTTGCGGGCGGCGTGGTTGCGCTGCACTCTGACCGCGTGGTCAGGCAACCGGAGGCGCAGATGGAGCTGTTGAAAGCCGCAAGCGACGTGCGGATGCGCGCTTGGGTGCCCTATTCGCGCTTCAAGGTGGGGGCGGCGATCCGGGCGGAAAGCGGTGCGGTCTATGTTGGCTGCAATGTGGAAAACGTCGCCTACCCCGAAGGTACCTGCGCCGAGGCGGGCGCCATCGCCGCCATGGTTGCGGGCGGCGACACGAAGATTGCCGAGATCACCGTCATCGCCGACAGCCCCGAGCCGGTGCCCTGCTGCGGCGGCTGCCGCCAGAAGATCGCCGAATTCGCTGGGCCTGAGGTGCGCGTGACCATGGCCACCACCGACGGCAAATCCCGCGTGATGACGGTGGCCGAGTTGTTGCCCGGCGCATTCGCGGCGACCCACATGGGCCGCACATGATCGACGCAAGGACGATCATCGCCACCATCCGCGATGGCGGCCGGTCCTCGGCTGCCGATCTGGCGTGGTTTGCGCAAGGCCTGGCTTCGGGCGTGGTCACCGATGCGCAAGGCGGCGCCTTTGCCATGGCGGTGCTGCTGAAAGGCCTCGGCGACGAAGGCCGCGTGGCGCTGACCCGCGCGATGCGCGATTCCGGCCGGGTGATGGGATGGGATTTGCCCGGCCCGGTGGTCGACAAGCATTCCACCGGCGGCATCGGCGATTGCATCTCGCTGATGCTGGCCCCGGCGCTGGCCTGCTGCGGCGCCTATGTGCCGATGATCTCGGGCCGTGGCCTTGGCCATACCGGCGGCACGCTGGACAAGCTGGAGGCGATTC
>JBATAV010000498.1:0-1756 GCA_049662025.1 Paracoccaceae bacterium
TATCAGGACGCTCTGAGACAAATTCTGGCGCGGGTCAGACCATGAAGGAGGGGTTTGAGACGGAGAGCCTCACCGTCATCATCATCAGCTACAACACCCGCGACCTGACGCTGGCCGCCCTTCGCACGCTTTACGCCACGACACATACCACTGCGTTCCGCACCGTCGTTCTCGATAACGCCTCGACCGATGGCTCTGCCGATGCGGTGTCGGCCAGCTTCCCCCAGGTGGAACTGATCCGCTCGACCGAGAACCTAGGCTTTGCCAAGGCCAACAATGTGGTCGCAGAGGCAGCCAGGAGCGAATGGCTGCTGCTGCTGAACCCCGACACCGAATGCCACGAGGGCGCGGTGGATAACCTGATGGCCTTCGCCCGCGCCAATCCACAGGCTGGCATCTATGGGGGGCGCACGGTCTTTCCCGACGGTAGCCTCAACATCGCCTCCTGCTGGAACCGCATCACGCCCTGGAGCGTGTTCTGTATCGCGACCGGCCTGACCGCGGCCTTCCCGCGCACCGCGCTCTTCGACCCCGAAGCGATGGGCGGTTGGCAGCGCGATACGGTGCGCGAGGTGGACATCGTGGTGGGCTGCTTCCTGCTGATCCGCCGCGATCTCTGGACCCGGCTGGGCGGCTTTGATCTGCGCTATTTCATGTATGGCGAAGAGGCCGACCTCTGCCTGCGGGCACGTCGTCTGGGCTTCCGGCCAATGATCACGCCCGATGCCGAGATCATGCATCTGGTCGGCGCGGCCTCTGCGTCGAAGGCGGCAAAACGCATCCTCGTGACCAAGGCCCGCGTGACCCTGATCCGTGACCATTGGCCTCGTTGGCAGGTGCCACTCGGGATCGGGCTAATGTGGCTCTGGGGAGCGCTGCGGATAGCTGCATCCCGCCTGATTGCGCTTGGGGATCAGCCAAGGGCCAGAGAGCGGCTGGCCTATTGGCGCGAAGTCTGGGACCGGCGGCGGGACTGGCTCAAGGGGTATTGACGGCCTACCCCCGGTTCCAGGCCCCTGACAGCCGGTCTGGATCACCTGTTATCAACAGCCGCAGCATGACCTTGGCGCGATGCAGCCGGATCCTAATAAGGCAGACGAAGGCCAGTATCCTGGCGCGCGGGCCGCTCAGCCGGTCGGTGGTCAGCACTGCGGGAAGTTCCACCAACGGCGAGGGTGCCATCGCAAGCGTCTTCAGGGCATAGCGCAGTAGACCTCTCGGCCGGGCGCGGGCCAGCACATAATCATGCGCGGACTGCCTGTCCCATTTAGTACAAAGCTCGGTAACGTTCTGCCGTGCCGGATGATAAGCGCGCATTCCAGGCAGGAAACGGATACGATATCCCCTCGCTGTCGCCCTGTGCCCCCAGTCGCGGTCCTCGGCAACACCGATGCCGGCGAATGCACCCACCTCCTCCAGCACTGCGCGGCGCACCACCAGGTTGCCGGTGCCGGTGAAGCCTTCGCGGGCGATATAGCGGTCCATTCGGTAGGCATAGAGGCTCTCATAGGCCTCGGTCATGGTCGGCCTTGCCGGATTGACCAGCGCGATACGCACGTCGCCGCCAAGGATGGTTGCCGCCGGGTCGGCCATCGCGGTTTCGGCGGCGGCAAGCCAGCCCGGATCGGCCAGGCAATCGGCATCGATGAAGGCGAGGATGTCGCCCGATGAGGCCGCCACACCGCGGTTGCGGGCGGGGCCGGGACCGGGCTCAGCCTCAGTCAGAAGCTGCACGCCATGTGACGCACAGATTGCT
>JBATAV010000499.1:0-2232 GCA_049662025.1 Paracoccaceae bacterium
GCGGATCAGCGCCTCCAGCGCCTCGCGCCGGGCGGCGGCAAGGCGGGCGGCCTCGGTGCCGGCGTCGATTTCGGTGCGCGCCTTGGCAAGGGCCAGCTGCATCGCCTCGGATTCGGTGATCAGCCGCGCCTTCGCGGCCTCCAGATCGGCGATGGTTGCCGCCAGCCCCTTGGCTGTTTCCAGCGAGGTGTCGCGTTCGGTGGTGGTCGTTGCCAGATCGGTCTGCGCCTTGTCGCGTTCGCTGGTGACCAGCGCCAGATCGGCCAGCGCCTTGTCACGGTCGGACAGAAGGGCGGCCACCTGGGCCTCGAAGGCGGTGATCTTGGCCGCCGCCTCGGACAATTCGCCCTTACGCGCGGCCAGATCGGCGCGCAGGCCCGTGATGGTGGTTTCCTGCGCCTTGCCAGAGGCGAGCGCCGAAGACAGCGAGGCCTGCAATTCGCCGACCTGCGTCTGCAACCCCTCGGCGCGTTTCTGCTCCAGCCCCAGGGCTTCGGACAGCGCGGCGACCTGGCTGGTCAGGGCGGAAAGTTCGTTGTCCTTGGTGGTGATGGTGTCGCGCAAGACCGATTGCATGACGGTGAAGATGGTCAGGATGAACATCAGCACCATCAGAAGCGTGGTGACGGCATCGACAAAGCCGGGCCAGATCAGGCTGGAATCGCGGCGGCGTGACAGGGCCATGGCCTAGCCCCTTCCCACCGTGCCGCGCGAAAGCTGGCGGATTGCAGCGGTCAGCGCGGCCAGATCGGCGCGCAGGTCGGCGACGGTTTCCTGCCGCCCGGCGCTGATTTCTTCCAATATCCGCAAGAGTTGCACGTCGATCGAGCGCAGCCGCATCCGGCTTTCGGCATCAACCGCGTTTTCGGCCACGCCCAGCGCGTGGATCAGCCGTTCCTGCCCGTCGGCGATGCGGCCCATCACCTCGGTCTGCGTCGTGGTCTGGGCCGAGACCTGTTCGGTGTCGCCCGCCAGCCGCGTGGCCAGCTTGTCGACCGCGGCGGCCAGTTCGCCCAGCCGGTCCTCCATCACCGCGCGCGAGACATCGGCCTGGGTGTAGAGGGCCTGCAGGCTTTCCATCTGGCCGGCCATGTGGTCCAGCACCTGCACCACGGCGGATTGGTCGCCGGCTTCGCCTTCGGGCCCAAGGCCGATGCGGGTGATCGACGACAGCCATTCTTCAAGCTCGCGGTAAAACCGGTTCTGGCCGTGACCGGCGAAAAGTTCGAGAAGGCCGACGACCAGCGACCCGGCAAGGCCCATCAGCGAGGAGGAGAACGCCGTGCCCATGCCGCCAAGCTGGGATTCGAGGCCCCCCATCAGCTTGCCAAAGACATCGAGGCCGCTTTCGCCTTCTTGCGGGGCGAGGCTGCGGATGGTGTCGACCACGGCGGGAACGGTGGTGGCAAGGCCCCAGAACGTGCCCAGAAGGCCAAGGAAAACCAGGAGGTTGATCAGATAGCGGGTGATGTCGCGGGCCTCATCCACCCGCTGCGCCACCGAATCCAGGATCGACCGGCCGGACGAGGTCGAGATGGTCATCCGCCCTGCCCCGCGCGATTTCAACAGCGAGGCCAGGGGGGCCAGCAGGCGCGGCGGCGCGGCGGCTTCGGCGCCGGGGGCCTGGCGGACGAAATTCTCGATCCAGCTGACGGATTGGGCGAGTATCCAGAGTTGCCAGAAGCAGGTGGCGATGCCGAAAAGGAAGACACCGGCGATCAGCCCGTTGAGCAAGGGGTTGGTGCGGATGATGTCGACGACCATGCCGTGAATGGCCCAGGCCCCCGCGCCGACAAGAACGCAGACCACCAGCATGGTGGTGATCGCGCGGATCGGCTGGCTGAAGGTGGTGCCCGGGTCCGTCTCGGGTCGTTGCATCGGAGGTATTGCCTGCCCAGTTTGCGGTTTCTTGCAGGCAGACTAGCAGGTCGGCCCGCTCTGCCAAAGGAAATCCGCCGTGACCGTCAGGTCAGGTCGCGCACCCTTGCGGCCAGCCATTCCAGGTCCGCGTCGGCGATGCCAAGTTCGGCCAGATGCGCGGCGGTGGACCACAGGTAATCGCGGTTCGGCCCACGGCCGCCGGTGGCGCGGGCGATGATCTGCGCCTGATCTTCCAGCGCCAGACCGCCGCAATATTGCACGTGGTCAGGGTCGATCACATAGGCCAGCGCGGTGATGCGGCCATCCGCAGTGTCCAGCGGCAGCGTGGTTTCCAGATAGGCCGACGAGATC
>JBATAV010000500.1:0-6341 GCA_049662025.1 Paracoccaceae bacterium
CCTCTTCCAGCCAGTTCGGCCGCACCTTCACGGTCAGGAACAGATGCACCGTCCGGCCCAGAAACTCGGATATCTCGGCCCGCGCTGCGGAACCGATCGCCTTGATCGTCTCGCCACGATTGCCCAGCACGATCCCCTTGTGGCCGTCGCGCGCCACATAGACCACCTGGTCTATCCGCGCCGTCCCGTCGGGCTTTTCTTCCCATTTCTCGGTCTCGACGGTCAGCTGATACGGGAGTTCCTCATGCAGTCGCAACGTCAGCTTTTCCCGCGTCATCTCGGCCGCAATCATCCGCATCGGCAGATCGGCCAGCTGGTCCTCGGGGTAATACCACGGGCTTTCCGGCAATTCCCCTGCCAGCCATTGCTTCAGATCCTCGACGCCATAGCCCTTTTCGGCGGAAATCATGAAGGTCTTGGCGAAAGGAAACGCCTCGTTCATCTTTTCGGCCAAAGCCAGCAGGGTTTCCGCCTTCACCCGGTCGATCTTGTTGATGGCCAGCGCCACCGGCTTGCCCTTGGGCATCTGGTCGCGGATGCGGTCGATGATCGCCTGGGTGCCGCTGGTCAGCCCACGATGCGCCTCGATCAGCAAGACCACCACATCGGCATCCGCCGCGCCCCCCCAGGCCGCCTTGACCATCGAGCGGTCCAGCCGCCGCCGGGGCCGGAAAATGCCCGGAGTATCGACAAACACGATCTGCGTCTGCCCCGCCATGCAGACGCCGCGAATGCGCGCCCGCGTGGTCTGCACCTTGTGGGTGACGATGGAAACCTTCGCCCCCACCATCCGGTTCAAGAGCGTGGATTTGCCGGCATTCGGCTCTCCGATCAGGGCGACAAAGCCCGCCCGTGTCGCCAAAGCCTGTGTCGCCTCAGCCATTTCCGGCCTCCATTCGCTCCAGCAGCAGCTTTGCCGCTGCCTGTTCCGCCACCCGCTTTGATCCCGCCGTGGCCTCGGCGGCCTCGCCGTTTTCCAGCGTCACCTCGACGGTAAAGACCGGCGCGTGGTCCGGGCCGCTACGGCCCGTTTCGGCATAGCCCGGCGGCGGCATGCCACGCGCCTGCGCCCATTCCTGCAACGCGGTCTTCGGGTCGCGCGCATCCGCGTCCACCTGACCGACCCTGGAACCCCAAAGCCGCAGCACCAACGCCCGCGCCGCCTCAAACCCCGCGTCCTGATGCACGGCGGCAATCACCGCCTCCATCGCGTCGCCCAAAAGCGCCTCTTTCCGCCGCCCGCCGGTCAGCATTTCCGACCGGCCCAGCTTCAGCACCTCGCCCAGACCCACCTCCCGCGCGACCTCGGCGCAGGTTTCCTTGCGGACGAGCGCGTTGAAGCGCGGCGCCAGCAAGCCCTCGGCCGCCTTCGGGTCAGCCGCCAGCAGCGCCTCGGCCATCACCAGGCCCAGCACCCGGTCGCCCAGAAACTCCTGCCGCTGGTTGTCGGGCCGGGTGGTCGATCCGATCGAGGCGTGGGTGACGGCGCGGACCAGAAGCTCGGGCTTGCGGAAGGAATGCCCGATCCGGGCCGCGAAGGCCATCAGGTCCGCCGAAATCTTCACCCGCCGCGCCTCATTCGCCTACCCGTTACTCGACCGCCTTGAAGAACCGGTCCGACCGCCAGGTCCAGAAATACCAGATCCGGCTGCCCGCCGACGAGAACATGATCCGATCCGCCCGGCCGATCAGATTCTCCGCCGGAACAAAGCCCACGCCGCCCGCCTTCGGATCATAGCGGCTGTCGGCAGAATTGTCGCGGTTGTCGCCCATCACGAAGAAGTGCCCCTCGGGCACGGTGAAGACGCCGGTATTGTCGGGCATTCCGGTGGCATTCTCGATGTTCAGCACGTCATGCTTCACGCCGTTTGGCAGCGTCTCGACCGACCGCGACTTCTGGCAGATGCCGCCATCGCCGACCGCACCATTCTCACAGCGCGGGCGGCCGCCCATCGGACCCTGCGGCGCCATCACCTCTTCGAAGATCCCGGCGGGCTCCTGCGGCACTTCGGCGTTGTTGATGTAAAGCACGCCCTCTTTCATCTGGATCTTGTCGCCCGGCAGGCCGATCACCCGCTTGATCAGGTCATCGCCCTTCACCGGATGCCGAAACACCACCACATCGCCGCGGTCGGGGTCAGACCCGAAAAGTCGCCCCGAAAAGGGGCACATCGCAAAGGGGCAGGAATAGCGCGAGTAGCCATAGGCCATCTTGTTGACGAACAGGAAATCGCCGACCAGCAGCGTGTCCTTCATCGAGCTGGAGGGAATCCAGAACGGCTGGAAGAACAGCGTCCGGAACACACCCGCAATCACCAGCGCCCAGAATACGGTCTTCACCGTCTCCATCACGCCGCCATCGCCTTTTGCAGCAGCCATCATCCAGCCTCATCTCTTGTCGGGCCGACACATGCGCGGCGGGGGAAGGGGAGTCAAGCGCCCGAGGCCACCAGAGCACCGGCAAGAGGCCGTGCCTCGATCACCACGAAGGCCTGCGCCCAGGGGTGGTCATCCGTCAAGGTCACATGGATCACGGCCTCGAACCCGGCTGGGGTCATCTGCGCCAGCCTTTCGGCGGCCCATCCGGTGACATGCATCACCGGCTGACCCGAGCGCAGGTTGCTGACGGCCATGTCCTTCCAACTGATACCCATGCGCAGGCCGGTGCCCAGCGCCTTGGAGCAGGCCTCCTTTGCTGCCCAGCGCTTGGCATAGGTGGCGGCGGTTTCGCGGCGGGTTTCGGCCTTGCGCTGTTCGGCTTCGGTGAAGACACGGTTGCGGAAACGGTCGCCGAAGCGGGCGAGCGTGACCTCGATCCGTTCGATATTGGCCAGATCGGTGCCGATGCCCAGGATCATTCGCTGTTTCCCCTTTGCCACCACGCCTTGGGTGAACGACGCACTTGATACACGTCATATCTCTGAAGGTAAAAGCGGCGCAATCTTGGCTGGGCGCAGTTGCCCAAGGATCTGAGGATCAAAATCATGGACACCACTCGACGCACGGCCCTTGGCCTGCTTGCCGGGCTTTCGATCTGTGTTGGTACCAGTGCCGCCCTTGCGGCCGACAGCAGCGTTGTCGTCTCGCTTTGGGACAAGGGGCCGAATTCGGCCATGATCGATGAAAGCCATCCGATGATGCTGGGCACCGCAATGATGAATGGCGGCATGGCCGGCGCGATGATGGGGATGACCATCGACAAAGCCTCGGTGCCGGCTGGCATGGTCACTTTTGCGGTCACCAACGACTCGAAAGACATCATCCACGAAATGGTCGTCTCGCCGATCAAATCGCTGGACGATGTGCTTCCCTATCTCAAGGATGAAAACAAGATCGACGAAGACGCCGCTGGACACCTCGGCGAAGTGGCAGAGCTGGAACCCGGCCAGGCGGGCAGCCTCGGGATGGAAATGAAGCCTGGGCTGTACCTGCTTTATTGCAATATCCCCGGTCACTATGTCGGGGGAATGTGGACGGTGTTGACCGTTACTCAATAGCAGTTGACGTGGCGCGGGTCAGGCCCGCGCCTCGTCCATCCGGCGGCGCATTTCCTCGATCGCCGGGGCCAGGCCGCGGAAGATCGCCTCGCCCACCAGAAAATGCCCGATGTTCAACTCCATCACCTCGGGGATCGCCGCAATGGGTGCCACGTTGTCATAGGTCAGCCCATGGCCCGCATGCACTTCGAGGCCCAGCGAGGCGGCCAGTTTCGCGGCTTTGCGCAGCGCCACCAGTTCGGCCTCGGCCTCCTCCTGCCGGCCTTCGGCATGCAGGTCCGAATAATGGCCGGTGTGCAGTTCCACCACGGCCGCGCCGATCCGTGCCGAGGCTTCGATCTGCGCGGCAGCATGTCCGATGAACATCGACACGCGAATGTCCGCCGCGCGCAGGGGTGCGACATAGGCGGTCAGCCGGGTCTGGTCGCCCGCAACGTCCAGGCCGCCTTCGGTGGTGCGTTCCTCGCGCCGTTCGGGCACCAGACAGGCGGCATGGGGCTTCAGCCGCAGAAGGATCGCCTGCATCTCGTCGGTCGCGGCGCATTCGAAGTTCAGCGGAATGCCGATCCCGGCGCGCAGCCCCGCCATATCCGCATCGCGGATATGGCGGCGGTCTTCGCGCAAGTGAGCCGTGATTCCGTCGGCCCCCGCCGTTTCGGCTAGGATCGCGGCGCGCAAAGGATCTGGCCAGGCACAGCCACGGGCGTTGCGCACCGTTGCCACATGGTCGATGTTGACCCCCAGCCTCAACTGGCCCCTGCCCTGCATCTGCAATCTCCCGTTCCGTACCGGCATGCAGACTAGGCCGAACCGGGCCCGTCGTCACCACCACTTTCGCCGGGATGGACGTCCTGCTCTGCCGCCCGATCTCCGGCATGTTCGCCCCGGTGCTTCAGCCGTGCCGCGGCCTTGGCCACCGCTTCCTTCAGGCCCCGCCGCTTTTCGCCGCGTTCCTTGGACTTGGCTGCACGGGCCTTCTGATAGGCCTCGACCAACGGGATGGTGATGTAATAGGCGATCACGCTGAGGATGATGCCCGGCCCCAGTGCACCGATGAAATAGGGCCAATAAATCTCGTGCCAGAACTGGATGAGCCCGTCCCAGCGGGTGACGTCCGAGGTGAAGATGGCCTTGACGTTGAACCACAGATCGCCGCCCGCCTGTTCGGTGGCGACGCTAATGTAATCCCAGCTCAGCGGCTTTTCGATCCCCAGGATCCAGTGGCCCAGCGTCATCGCCAGCACGGCGAAAAAGGGCGTCGTCACCGGGTTGGTGTTGAACGTGGCCAGAAGGGCCGCCAGGAGGTTGCCGTTGATCGCCCGGCTGGCTGCCCATGCCGCCACGAACTGCAACCCCGGCAAGGGCAGGAACCCGATCAGCGAGCCGGCAAAGACCCCGCGCGCAATCCGGTGCGGCTGGTCGGGCAGACGGCGCATGCGGTGAATCACATAGCGCGTCGCACGCTTGAATCCGCTGCGTGGATAGACCTGCTCGCGCAGCCACGCGCCCCAGCCCAAAGGGTCCCTGCGCTTGAAGACCAATGCCTCTTCCTTCCCTTCCGGACCCTCGGGTCCGGCCTTTCCCGGCAAGCCCCGTTCAGGGCTTGCGTGACAAGTCGCGGTGACGGCCGACCTGGGCCACATCCGTCTCGGCTTCAAGCGCGGTCATGACCATATGCAGATGTTCGACATCGCGCAGGTCCACGTCAATGACAAGCCGGTAAAAATCCGGTTTGCGGTCGGTGAACCGGAGGTCCGAGATATTGGCCTTCTGCTCGCCGATCAATGTGCAAATCCGCCCTAGCACGCCCGCATCGTTGGAAATCGTCACTTCCAGCGAAACGGTGTTCACAGCTGCGTGACGGCCGGTCTTCCAGTGCAGATCGACCCAGCGTTCGGTCTGGCTTTCGAACTCCTCCAGCGCCGGACAGTCGATGGCATGCGCGACCACGCCCTTGCCACGATAGGTGATGCCGACGATCCGTTCGCCCGGCAGCGGTTGGCAGCAGGGCGCGCGTTTCAGCGACTGGTCGGCCTGCAGGCCCACGACGGGGCGCTTTTCGTCCACCCGCTCGGCCTCGGCCTGGGCCAGTTCGGGGTAAAGCAGCTCGACCACCCGGCGCGCGGCAACTTCGGCGCTGCCAAGGCGGGCCAGCAGGTCTTCCTCGTCGGCCAGTCCCATCATCTTGGCCGCCGTGCGCAAGGCCTTGTCGGTGGCCTTCTTGCCGACATGGTCGAACGCCGCCCGTGCCAGTTCCTGCCCCAGCTTGACGAACCGCCCGCGGTCTTCGGCGCGCAAGCTGCGGCGGATCGCGGCCTTGGCCCGGCCGGTGGCGACAATATCGATCCAGCTGGCCTGCGGCCGCTGGCCTTCGGCAGAGATGATCTCGACCGACTGGCCGTTCTTCAGCCGCGTCCACAACGGCACCCGGATGCCGTCGATCTTGGCCGACACCGTGCTGTTGCCGATACGGGTGTGGATCGCATAGGCGAAATCCAACGGCGTCGCACCCCGCGGCAGTTGCACCACATCGCCCTTGGGCGTGAAGCAGAACACCTGATCGGAATACATCTCCAGCTTGACGTTTTCCAGGAACTGGTCGTGGTCCTCCTCGTCCAGCCGCTCGGTCAGCTGGGCGATCCACTTGGCGGGATCGACGGCAAAGGGGTTCTTGGCCCGGACGCCTTCGCGATAGGACCAGTGCGCCGCCACGCCCGCCTCGGCCACTTCGTGCATCTCTCGGGTGCGGATCTGCACCTCCACCCGCTTGCCATCGCGGCCCGAGACGGTGGTGTGGATACTGCGATAACCGTTGGTCTTGGGCTGGCTGATGAAGTCCTTGAA
>JBATAV010000501.1:0-2659 GCA_049662025.1 Paracoccaceae bacterium
GCTTCCCGCAGGCCGCCCGTGTCGGCACCATCACCGAAGGCGCGCCTTTCCTGACCGTGGCCGATTAGGCCCGCGTCAGACGCTCCACCTCGGCCCGGATCCGCGCGGCCAGGGGCGGCAGGTCGGCGGGCATCAGGCCCTCGGCCTGCACCTCGGCCAGCAAAACCGCCATCCTGGCGCGGTGCTTTTCATAGCGCGGGTCGTAGTGGCGTTCCATCAACCCTGTCGCCAGCGCGGCAAAGGCCCCGGCCTCGGCCAGCGCTATCCATTCCTCGATCACCTCGGCCGAATGCGACGGGCGCAACTTGCCCACCACCTCGACCAGCCGCGCCTTGTCCACCGTCAGATCGGCATAGGCCCGCGTCAGGTATTCGGCCCGCGCCGCCCGCGGCACCCGCAAGCCAACGCGCGGGGCGGAAACCATCGCCTTCCACAACTTCGGCGGCACCCGGCAATCCCCCACCTTGCTGCTTTCGGCCTCCACCACCACCGGGCGGGCGGGGTCCAGCGCGGCCAAGGCATGGGCCAGCCGGGTCTCGAACGCCCGCTGCGATGGCTGCTCCCCCATTGAACCGAACAGACTGCCGCGATGGTTCGCCATCCCCTCAAGGTCCAGCACTTGCACGCCCTGCCGCGCCAGTTCCCCCAGCAATTCGGTCTTGGCGGTGCCGGTATTGCCATCCAGCACCACCACCGGGCTGGCCACCGGCTGATCATAGACCGCCTGCACCACCAGCGCCCGCCAGGCCTTGTAGCCGCCGGCAATCACTTCGACCCGCCACCCGATCTGCGAAAGAATCGAGGCGAAAGACCCCGACCTCTGCCCGCCCCTCCAGCAATAAAGCAACGGCCGCCAGCCGCCCGGCCGGTCGGCCAGAACCCCCTCCAGATGCTTCGCCGCATTGCGCGCCACCAGCGCCGCGCCCAGCTTGCGGGCGGTAAACGGGTTGACCTGCGTGTAGATCGTGCCGACACGGGCGCGTTCGGCATCGTCCAGCACCGGCAGGCTGATCGCGCCGGGAATGTGATCTTCGGCATATTCCGCAGGCGCGCGGACGTCGATGATGTCATCGAACCCCATCGCGGCAAGATCGGTCAAAGAGGTCAAGGTCACGGCCATGCCGCCTTCTAGCCCGCCCCGCAAGCCAGCACCAGCAGCCGCATCAGAAGCCTGAAACCAGCCGCCCCACCAGCGCCTCCAGCATCGCCTCGCAGCGGTCCATCTGTTCAAGGCTGACGTATTCGTCGGGCTTGTGACCCTGCGCCATCGACCCCGGCCCGCAGATCACCGTCGGAATGCCCAAGCGGGCGGCGAACAACCCGCCCTCGGTGCCGAAGGCCACCTTGATCGTGCCATTCGCCCCGGTCAGCGATTTCACGAAATTCACCACGCCCGCATCGGTCGGCGTTCCCAGACCGGGGTAATCCCACTGACGCTCCACAACAATCGCCGCCTCCGGGAAAGCTGCACGCAGCGGCGCCACGATGGCCTCGGCCCCGGCCTGCAATTCGCCGATCAGCGCCCCCACATCCACCCCGGCAAGCGAGCGGATCTCGAAATCCACTGTCGCCCGGTTGGGCACGATGTTGACCTGCACGCCGCCCTGCATCTTGCCGGCATGCACCGTGGTATAGGGCACGTCATAGTCGCCGTCGAACGGCCCCTCGGCCGCCACTCTGGCCTGCACTGCCCGGATCACCCCGATGAAATCCGCTGCCAGATGCAGCGCGTTCAGTGCCATCGGCGCCAGCGCGGAATGCCCCTCGCGCCCGGTGCAGGTCGCACGCAAGGCCACCTTGCCCTTGTGCCCGGTGGCCACCTGCATCCCCGTCGGCTCTCCGACAATGCAAAAGCGCGGGCGGTCGGGGGCGCCTTCCAGCACCTCGATCAGGCTGCGCACGCCAATGCAGCCGATTTCCTCGTCATAGGACAGCGCCAGGTGCAAAGGTACCTTCACCCCTTTCGCCGCAGCCAGAAGCATTGTCCGGATGGCGCAGGCGACAAAGCCCTTCATGTCCGCCGTGCCGCGCCCATAGAACCGCCCGTCGCTTTCGGTCAGCTCGAACGGAGGTCGCGTCCAGGCCTGACCCTCGACCGGGACCACATCGGTATGGCCCGACAGCATCACCCCGCCGCCGCCCTTTGGCCCCACGGTGGCATAGAGATTGGCCTTGCCGCCGTTGGCATCGGGCACCAGCAGGCTGTCGATCCCGGCCCCGTCCAGCACCCCGACCACCCAGTCCATCAAGGCCCGGTTGGGGTTCGATGACACGGTGTCAAAGGCGATCAGCTTGGCAAGAATCTCCCTGACCGAAGGCAGGGCGGCAGTGTTCGCGGGCATGAAATGTCCTTTCCTTGGCCCTTGGCTAGCGCGAAAGCCCACCTTCCGAAAGCCCCACCGCACCCTTGGGGCGGTGATTTCCCGCCTTCCCACCCGTCGCCCGATTTGCCACTGTGCGCCCAGCCGTGACCCAACCCGAAACGAAGATGCGCCCCAGCCTTGCCGCCTTCCTGATCACGCTTGCCCTGCCAGCCCTGGCCGAGGGCGGCCCCAACATTGCCCCCGCCCCCGACCAACCCGCCCCCGACCAACCCGGCGCGGTCAGGGCGCTGTCGCTGGCAAGGCAGCTTTATGCGCTGGGGCTTGCGCGCGAAGAC
>JBATAV010000502.1:0-4215 GCA_049662025.1 Paracoccaceae bacterium
TCGTGGTGCCACCCGCCAGCGCCGCCCGCGTGCCCGATTCAAAGTCATCGGTGGAATAAGTGCCCATGAAGGGCATCTCCAGGTGTGTATGCGGATCAATCCCGCCGGGCATGATGTAACAGCCCGAGGCATCGAGGGTAGTGTCGCCCTTGAGGTTCGGGCCAATGGCAGTGATCACGCCGCCCTCGACCAGCACATCCGCCGCATAGGTCAGATCTGCCGTTACTACCGTTCCGCCCTTGATCACTGTCGAGGCCATGTGGTTCTTCCTTACCTAGTCGCAGGATTGATAGGTTTGCCCGTCAAGGGCCAGATCCTTGAGGATGAACGACACCCCATGCGCGCGCCCATAGGTGCAGGCGGCGGCGAAATCCAAAAAGGTGTTCGTATATTCAATAGCATAGACAGGTTTTCCTGCCACCGCATAGGGCAGAACGCTGCCGCACCAGCCTTCGGCGAAACAGCCCTCAGTTACGATGAAATCCAGCGTGCCGACCAGATCATCAACCGTATCGGGGTTGTTCTTCTGCCCGATCGTCAGGCCGATTCCGGCAGCGATTCCGGCCAGCGCCTTCATGTAAGACACGGAATCGGCCTCGGTCACCGCAAAGGCTCCGGCCCATTGCTGGTCCTGATTGTCGGGGTCGATGGCATCGGCCCCGGCATCGGCGCAGGCCTGAAACCGCGCTCGCATGATCGGCAGCAAGATATCCTGCCGACGGATGTCGAGAAAATACTCGCCCGGCCACTCCTGCCATTCCGGGCCCTTCACCTCGGCCGGGAACTGGGCGTAATCTCTGCGCCATTTCTCGGCGGTGCCGACCGAGACATAGCACAGCACCTGCTGCCCACGCGCCTTGGCAGCGCGGATCTGGGTGGGCGCATCCATGTCAAGATCAATGACAGGCACGTCCCGATTCAGCGCAAACGGTTCGGTGAACTGAATGTCCCAAGGCCCCGCGGCCCCATTGGCCATTGCCGGGCTGGCGGGCAGCAGTGCGGCCAGTGCCAGGATCGCAATGCGGTTCACCCCACCACCCCCGCCACCTCAAGCACCGCATGCAGCATCACATCTGTGCCCGCCGCCGCCCATTCCGGCGAAATCTCCTCGGCCTCATTGTGCGAAAGCCCATCCACGCAAGGGCACATGATCATCACCGTCGGCGCCACGCGGTTGATCCAGCAGGCGTCGTGGCCGGCGCCTGAGATGATGTCCATGTGGGAATAGCCCAGGCGTTCGGCTGAGGCGCGGACGACCTTCACCAGACCCGGGTCAAACGTCACCGGATCGAAATGCCCGACTTCTTCAATCGCGCAGCCCAAGCCCAGTTCCACCGCCACCGCCTGCGCCGCGCGCATCACCTCAGCCTTCATCGCGTCCAGCTTGGCCTGCTCGGGCGAACGAATATCCACCGTGAACACCACCTTGCCGGGGATCACGTTGCGCGAGTTCGGGAACACCGTCACCTGCCCCACCGCGCCCACGGCGTTGGGCTGGTGGCTCATGGCGATCTGATGCACGCGTTCGGTGATCCGCGCCATTCCAAGCCCCGCATTCACCCGCATCTTCATCGGCGTCGAGCCGGTATGCGCGTCCTTGCCGGTCAGCGTGATCTCCAACCACCACAGACCCTGCCCATGGGTCACAACGCCGATCTCACGCCCCTCGGCCTCCAGAATCGGCCCCTGTTCGATGTGCAACTCGAACATCGCGTGCATCTTGCGGGCGCCGACTTTCTCATCGCCGACCCAGCCGATCCGCTGCAACTCGTCGCCGAACACCTTGCCGTCCAGATCGCGGCGGGCCTTGGCGTAGTCTTCAGTATGGATGCCGGCAAAGACGCCCGAGGCCAGCATCGCAGGCGCGAACCGTGCGCCTTCCTCATTGGTCCAGTTGGTCACCACGATCGGATGCCGCGTCTGCACCCCCAGATCGTTCATCGTCCGCACCACTTCCAGCGCGCCCAGAACCCCCAGCACGCCGTCATACTTGCCGCCCGTGGGCTGGGTATCGAGATGCGAGCCCATGTAGACCGGCAGCGCCGCAGGATCCGTCCCCGCCCGCGTGGCGAACATGTTGCCCATGGAGTCCACCCCCATGGTCAGCCCCGCCGCCTTGCACCAGCCCGCGAACAGATGCCGCCCCTCGCCATCGGCGTCAGACAGCGTCTGGCGGTTGTTGCCACCCGCCACGCCGGGGCCGATCCTGGCCATCTCCATCAGGCTGTCCCACAGCCGTGTGGGATTGATCCGCAGGTTTTCGCCAGCTGCCGCCATCTTGTCCTCCCATCCGGCCTCAGGTCTTTGCGCCTCTTGCCGCGACTCGTTTCCTGACCGTATGGTCAAGGGATACGCGACCACAACCTGACCATCCGGTCAACGAAAATCCAAGGCTGAAACTCCGGGGGCCGTGCATGGACGACAGTGCCCAGGTTTCCCGCCTTCGCGCGGGCAAACGCACCGATATCCGGCGCGAGAATGAGCGTGTGATCCTGCAATCGGCCGAGAAGGTGTTTGCCGAGGCGGGCTATGGCGGCGCCACCATGCAGTTGATCGCCGACATGGCCGGGCTGCCCAAGGCGAACCTGCACTACTACTTTGCCACCAAGGAAGACCTCTACCGCCGCGTCGTCGAAGAGATCTTCCAGATCTGGCTGCGCGCGGCCGATTGCTTTGACAACGCCCCCGATCCGGCCACCGGCATCGGCGCCTATATCGAGGCGAAGATGGCGATCAGCCGCCACCATCCCTTCGGCTCCAAGGTCTGGGCCAGCGAGGTGATGCACGGCGCCCCGGTCATTCAGGACTATCTGGAAACCACGCTCCGCGCCTGGACCGAGGGCCGGATCGCCGCGATCCAGCGCTGGATCGACCTTGGGCTGATGGCCCCGATCGACCCGCGGCACCTTTTGTACATGCTCTGGGCCACCACCCAGCACTATGCCGATTTCGGCCACCAGATCGAAACCCTGAACGCAGGCCGCCCGCTGGCCGACGCCCAGTGGCAAGCGGCGACCGACAACATCAAGGCCATCATCCTGCGCGGCATCGGGGTGGTCGCGGGCCAAGGTTTCCAAAGCCGGAAATCCGGTCTTCCCGGAAATGCCGATGCGCGCTAGCATCCCGTCGAAGCCGCTGTCGAGCCTGCCATTTTCACCAATCTTTCAGAGGAAATCATGCACCGCCCATCCGCATTTCGTACCCTTGCCGCAAGCCTTGCCGCAAGCCTTGCCACCGTCCTGGCGCTGACCGCCGCCCCGGCCGTCGCCGGCGAGGTGGTGGATGCCGCAACTGCCGTCGAAGCCGCCGTTGCCGCGGGCGACTTTGACGCCTGGCAAAAGGCCAACGGCGATCTGCTGGCCAAGGCCTGGGCACAACCCGGCTTGCACTTCAACCACCTCGTGCTGGTGACCGCCCCGGCCGCAGGCTATGGCGTCTACGATGTGCGCCCCGACAGCATCTATGCCCAGGGCGAGCCGATCCTGGTCTATGCCGAGCCCGAGGGCTACGGCTTTGGCACACTTGCCACCGGCCAGATGGAAATCGCCTTCGGCATCGACCTGAAAGTCCTGGACCCAGGCGGCGCGGTTCTGGTGGAAATGCCGGATTTCCTGAACATCAAGTTCCAGAGCTGGCAACCGGCGCATGAATTCGTTGCCAACCTGTCGGTCTCGATGGGCAGCGCCCCGCCCGGCGACTATCAGTTGGAATTCACCTTCCGCGATCTGCACGGCGGCCAAAACTCCAGTTTCACCACCAACGTATCGGTGAAATGATCAAGGCGACGGCGGCCCCACCGGCGGGCCGCCACCAACCGGAACGGATGGTTCACGAATGACCGATGCCCCCGACAGCCCGGCCCTGATCGCCGAGGCCGCCCGCCTGATCTTCCCCCGCTTCACCGAAGACACCGCGCTTGCCCTGGGCCTGAAGCTGGTCGAACTGGCGCGCGCCAGCAACCTGCCGGTGGTGGTGAACATCCGCGGCCCGGACCGCACCTGGTTCCACGCGGCCCTGCCCGGCTCGACCCCCTTGAACGACCGCTGGGCGCGGCGCAAATCGGCCACCACGCTGGCATTTCACGAGGCCTCGCTGCTGGTCGGCACCCGGATCCGCGAAAATGGCGGCAGCCTGGAAAAGAACGGCCTTTCGCCCGAGGATTTCTCCGATCACGGCGGGGCCGTGCCGATCCGGGTCGAGGGGGTGGGCGTGGTC
>JBATAV010000503.1:0-5245 GCA_049662025.1 Paracoccaceae bacterium
GTCGCAGCCGGCGCTGGCCTTTGTGGCCAACCCGGCCTTTGCCTCGCTGCCCTCGGCCACGGGGCGCGGCAACACCGCCGTGGCGACCGATTTCATCGACCTGACCTTCGCCATGGAAAGCGGCCGCCCGCTGCACAGCTTCAGCCGGTTCGAGCATACCGTGACCATCGCGCTCAGCGGCGATGTGCCCCCGACGGCGGCCGAGGAAATGTCGCGGCTGATCACCCGGTTCCGCAAGGAGGCCGGCATCGACGTGCGCGCAGCAGCGCCCGGCGAGACCGCCTCGATCACCGTCACCTTCGGGCCCAAGGCCGAATTGCACCGCCTGGCGCCGACCGCCGCCTGTTTCGTGGTGCCCAATGTCACCTCGATCGCCGATTACAAGGCCAGGCGCGGCACCCCAGCGATCGACTGGACCAATGTGGTGCAGCGCCAGCATGTCGGCATCTTCGTGCCCTCGGACGCCAGCCCGCAAGAGGTGCGCGATTGCCTGAATGAAGAAACCGCCCAGGCCATGGGGCCGCTGAACGACCTCTACCGGCTGCCCGACAGCGTCTTCAACGACGACAATTTCCAGTCGGTGCTGACGCCGTTCGACATGCTGATCTTGCGCGCCTATTATTCGCCCGACCTGCATTCGGGCATGTCGCGTGACCAGGTGGCGGCGCTTATTCCCGGCATCATCGACCGGCTGAACCCTGCAGGCATCGGCAAGGGCGGCAATATAGACACCTCGCAGACCACCAAGGCCTGGAAGTCTGCCATTGAAACCGCGCTTGGCGCCGGGGGCGGCCAAGGCACACGCCGCACCGCCGCCGACCGCGCACTGATGATCGCGCGTGCCCAAGGCTGGACCGACGGGCGGCTGGCCTTCAGTCATTTCGCCATCGCGCGGCTTTACGTCGGCTCTGACCGCGCTCTGGCGGTGGACGAATTCACCCGCGCCGCCGAGATCTACCGCCGTCTGCCCGGTGCGGCCATCCAGGTCGCCCATATCGAGATGCAGCTTGCCGCCCTTGCCGTCGCCGCCGGAGAGCCGCAGAAGGCGCTGGCCCTGGCCGACAGTGCCATTCCGGTGGTGCGGGCGGGCCAGAACTATGCGCTGCTTGCCACCGTGCAGCTGATCAAGGCCGAGGCGCTGGAGATCCTTGGCCGCAACGCCGAGGCCGATGCCCTGCGGGTGGACAGCCAGCAATGGGCGCGCTATGGCTTCGGTTCGGATGCGCAGGTGCGGGCACGCACGCGCGAAATCGCCGCACTTGGGGCGCGAGGCACGCGGGGGTAACGCCCCGTCGTCCTGCCCGGCACCGGCTGAGATTGGGAACGGACGGCATGATCGTGATCGGCGGCCTTGTGCTGGGGGTGCTTCTGGGCGCCTTCACGGCAAAACGGCGTGGCGGCAAACCTGCCGACATCGCCCAATATGCCGCCGTCTACGGCATCGCTTTCGGCATCCTGGGCCTGTTCCTGACCATCCTCGTCGAGCGTCTGGCGACATAAGGGGGCGGGCATGTTCCTGCCCTTTCTGGGCCATCTGCGCCGCCAAGGGGTTCCGGTTTCGCTGCGCGAATTCCTGACCTTTCTCGAAGCTCTGGCGGCGGGTCTGGCCACCCATGACACGCTGGCCTTCTACCACCTCTCCCGCGCCGCGATGGTCAAGGACGAACGCCACTTCGACCGCTTCGACCGCGCCTTTGCCGCCGCCTTCAAGGGGCTGGAGGAAATCACCGACGATCAGCTTCTGGCGGCGCTGGACCTGCCCGCCGACTGGCTGGCAAAACTGGCCGAAACGCACCTGACGCCCGAGGAACGCGCCGCCATTCAGGCGCTTGGCGGGTTCGACACCCTGATGGCGACGCTGCGAAAGCGGCTGGAGGAGCAGACGGGCCGCCACCAGGGTGGGTCAAAGTGGATCGGCACCGCCGGCACCTCGCCCTTCGGCGCCTATGGCTACAACCCCGAGGGGGTGCGCATCGGGCAAGAGGAAAGCCGCCACCAACGCGCGGTCAAGGTCTGGGACCGGCGCGAGTTCCGCAATCTCGACGACCGGGTGGAAATCGGCACCCGCAACATCAAGGTCGCCTTGCGGGCCTTGCGGAAATGGGCCCGCGACGGTGCGACAGAAGAGCTGGACCTTGACGGCACCATCCGCGCCACCGCCGAGCACGGCTGGCTGGACGTGCAGACAAGGCCGGAACGCCGCAATGCCGTGAAGGTGCTGCTGTTTCTTGACGTCGGCGGCAGCATGGACCCCCATGTCAAGGTGATGGAGGAGCTGTTCTCGGCCGCGAAATCCGAATTCCGCCACCTGCAGCCGTTCTACTTCCACAACTGCCTGTACGAAGGCCTGTGGCGCGACAACGCCCGGCGTTGGGATGCCCAGACCCCCACCTGGGATGTGCTGCGCACCTATGGCCCCGACTGGAAGGCGATCTTTGTCGGCGATGCGGCGATGAGCCCCTATGAGATCACCCACCCCGGCGGCGCCAATGAGCATTGGAACCGCGAGTCCGGCCAGACATGGCTGACCCGCGCGACCCAGCAGTGGCCGGGACATCTGTGGATCAACCCGGTGCCGGAACCGGCCTGGGGCCACACCCAATCGAACGCCCTGATCCAGCGCCTCGTCGGTGGCCGCATGGTGCCGATGACGACCGAAGGCATCACCCGCGGCGTAAGACTGCTGCGATGACGCGCTGGTTCCGCCGCTACCCCGCCCTTTCCACCGCCTTGGCGCCTGGCCCATGGCTTTTCCGTCTGGCCCGCCGGGGCGCCGCATCAGGGCTTGGCTGACCGGCCCGATCTGCGGCACCGTTCGGGCAACGAAAGGTGCGCCATGACCCTCGATCCGGTGCAAAGCCTGACCGACCTGCCCGCCGAACTGCCCGCCGAACTGGCGGACGAGCCGATGGAAAGCTACGCCGCCACCGCTACCGCAACCGTCAGCTTCGACGCCAACTGGAGGGTCTATGCCGACAACTGGGTCGAGGGCTACCACATCCCCGACTCACATCCGTCGTTCCATGCCGCGATCGACTTCGACGCCTTCGAGACCACGGCGCACCGCGGCTACGTCCGCATGACCGCACCGCCGCGCCAGGGGCTGTTCTATCGCGGCAAGTGGCTGTGGTGCGCGAGGATATCGACATCTGCGCCCAGACCCACCGCATCTATGCCGCAGGGGCCGATTCTCCCGGCCCCCTGTCAGGGCGGCACGAAAAGGGCGTGCGCTATTTTCAGGAACGGGTGGCGGCCGCACTGGGGCTGTAAATCCGCCGCATCTGCCCCCATATTCCGGCGATGACCCTCTGGCTCATGCTGATCCTTGCCGTTCTCTATGCCGTCGTTTCGATGCGGTTCTCCGTCTGGCGGACGCAGAAGATGCTGGACGCGCAGTCACACCCGCTTCGCGATGCCGATCTTGAACGGCTGACCGCCCGCATGGCGGCTGCGCTGGATATCCCGGCGATTCGCGTCAACGTCTTCGACGTCGATCCGGTAAACGGGCTGGCGGCGCCAGACGGCCGCATCTTCCTGACCCGCGGTTTCTTGCAGAAATACCGTCAGGGCGTGGTGACGGATGAGGAAATGGCATCCGTCATCGCGCATGAGCTGGGCCATGTCTCGATGGGCCACATGCGGCGGCGGATGATCGACTTTACCGGCCACAACGCGGTGTTCTTCCTGCTGACCGCCTTTCTCACGCGCTTTCTGCCCTTCATCGGCATCTGGATCGCCAATATGATTTCCACCGCGCTGATGGCCCGCCTGTCGCGCCGCGACGAATTCGAGGCCGACGCCTGGGCCAGCGCCCTCCTGATCAAGTCGGGCATCGGCACCGCGCCGCAAAAATCGCTGTTTCGCAAGCTGGACGCACTGACGAAATCCGGCGGCGCGGGCATTCCGGCCTGGCTGCGCAGCCACCCCCATACCGCCGAACGCATCGCCGCGATCGAGGCGAACGAGGCGCGCTGGCTGCGCACTCAGCCCGCCTGATCACGCCGCCTGAAGCGCCTTGGCCAGCCGGAACAGCTTTGCCCGCTTCAACAGGGGCTTCACCTCCACCGGGCGGCCGGAAATCGCCTCGGCCTTCGCGCGCACGGCCTCGATGATCCGCGCCATCGCCTCGGGGTGGCGTGACTGCAATTCCCACAGAAAGCCGTCCGGGTCGCGGCGCGCGATGCCTTCCTCGGCCAGCACATGGCCGGGAAAATCGGCGGCGTTGAAGGTGACGATGGCATCGGCCCCCGCGGCCACGGCCACCGCCAGCACATGCAGATCATCGGGGTCTGGCAGCAAGAGCCGCGCCTCGATATCGGGCCGCTCACGGATCAATGCACGGGGAAAACCGGCGCGCAACACCGCTGCCTCGCCCTCGGCCTGGGCCTGCGCCACCGGCCCCAGCTTGGCGGTCGCGCGCGTCCATTCGCGCAAGATCCGCTCGGAAAACACCGGCTCATACAGCCCCGCCGCCGCCGCGCCTTGCAGAATTTCGCGCAGCACGGTGGGATAGAGAACGCAGGCGTCCAGAACAGCCTTCATCCATCCAGCCGGAAGAACAGCGCCTTCAGATAGCTCGATTCCGCCAGTTGCGGCAGCACCGGATGATCGGCCCCGGCAAAGCCGGTGTGCAGGATCTGCGCCCGCCGACCACCGCGCCCGATGCCGCGCGCGCAGGCGTTGCGGAACGCCGCCAGATCCACGGCATGGCTGCACGAACACAAGACCAGATAGCCGCCGGGGCTGACCAGAGGGGCGGCCAAGCGGGCAATCCGCTCATAGGCGCGCAAGCCCGCCTCCAATGTGGGCTTGGCAGGTGCAAAGGCCGGCGGATCGCAGATCACCAGATCGAAGCGCACGCCCTCAGGGCCTAGCGCCTCCAGCACCTCAAAGGCATCGCCCGCCCGCGTCTCGAACCTATCGCCAAAGCCCGAAGCCTCTGCCCCCGTCCGCGCCAGATCCAGCGCCGCCGTGCTGGAATCGACCGCCAGCGCCTGCGCCGCCCCGCCCGCCAGTGCAGCCAAGGCAAAGCCGCCGACATGGGTAAAGACGTCCAGCACCCGTGCCCCCGCCGCCAGCCTTGCGGCAAAGGCGTGGTTGTCGCGCTGGTCGAAGAAAAGCCCGGTCTTCTGCCCGCCCGCCACATCGGCCATGTAGGTGGCACCATTCATCGGCACCGGCAGCGGCCCCGCCGGCGCCGCCCCATGCACCACCAGCGTTTCGTCCGGCAACCCCTCCAGCCCTG
>JBATAV010000504.1:0-3850 GCA_049662025.1 Paracoccaceae bacterium
GCGCATGATCTGGCACGCGCCGGTCGCAAGGTGGCGTTGGTCGAGGCGCGGCGGGTCGGCTGGGGCGCCTCGGGGCGCAACGGCGGCTTTGTCGGTTCGGGCTATTCGGCGGGGTATGATCGGATGGCGGCGCGCGTTGGCAAGGAGGCGGCCAATGCGCTCTTTGCCATGTCGATCGAAGGCATCCAGATTGTCGCGGGCAACATCCGCGATCTGAACATCACCGCCGCCGCCCCCTGCCCCGGCATTCTGGGCGCGGTGCGCTATGACGCGGGCCGTGGCCTGATGGATCACCGCGATTGGCTGGAGCGCGAGTTCGACTATCACGTCGACCATCTGGACCGCGCGGCACTGGCCATGCATGTCACCTCGCCGCGCTATCATCAGGCGCTGCACGATCAGAACGCCTTTCACTTTGACCCCTTGGCCTATTGCCTCGGCCTGGCCCGCGCCGCAGAGGCCGCTGGCGCCAGCATTTACGAGTCGACGCCCGGCAACAGCCTGGAAAGGACCACCAGCGGTTGGGTCGTCTCCACCCCCAAGGGCCGCATCACCGCGCGCGACGTGCTCGTCTCCACTGGCGGCTACACCGACCGGCTGGTGCCCGAACTGAACCGGTCTTTCCTGCCGATCGCCACCTATGTGATGACCACCAAAGCCGACCCCGACCTGATCGCCACGGCGATTCACACCACCTCGGCCATCGGCGATGACCGGCGGGCGGGCGATTACTACCGGCTGGTTGACGGCGGCAAGCGGGTGCTGTGGGGCGGCAAGATCACCACCCGCACCTCCGAGCCCGGCGATCTGGGCAAGCTGTTGCACCGCACCATGACCGATACCTATCCGCAACTGGCCAACCTGCAGATTGATCAGGTCTGGACCGGCCTCATGTCCTACGCCCGCCACATGATGCCGCAGATTGGCAAGCTGCCCTCGGGGTTGTGGTATTGCACCGCCTTTGGCGGCCACGGCATGAACACCACCGCCATCGGCGGGCGGGTGATCGCAGAAGGCATTCTCGGCCAGACCGACCGCTATCGCCAGTTTGCCCCGTTCGGGCTGGATTGGGTGGGCGGCATCATCGGCATGGCGGCGGTGCAGCTGACCTATTGGCAATATCAGGCGATGGATATCTGGCGCGAACGCAAGGGCTGAACACATGCACTTTCGGGACAATATCGACTATCCGCCGCTGCTGACCCGGCCCAGTGTTTTCGTGCCCCTGCTTGGCGCGATTTTCGCCGGCATGTGGTGGTTCAACGGTGCTGATTCCGCAGTTGGCCGGATTGTGGCAGGGATATTCCCCTCCATGGCCGACAGCTCTGGGCTGAACCTGCTGACCGCCGCCCTTGCCACCGCCTTTGTCGGCTTCAACATCTTTGTGGTGATGCGTCTGCCTCTGCGCCAACAGGTCTGGCTGGTCTGGGGAGAGTTGGCCATCCTGATCTTGCTGTTTTTCTATTCCTTCAACCTCAGCTTTGCCTTCATCCAGCGCAAGATCGGCTTTCTGATCACCCAAGGCCTGATGATGACGCTGTATATCTCTGCCGTCTCCATCGCCATCGCCACGGTGCTGGCGCTGATTGGGGCGGTCGCGAAGCTGTCATCCAACGGCATCGCGCAGGGCATTGCGCATTTCTACACCTCGCTGTTCCGCGGCCTGCCCTTGTTGATGCAGATCTACATGATCTACCTTGGCCTGCCGCAACTGGGCTATGTGGTCGATGCCGTGCCCACCGGCATCGCCGCCCTGTCGCTGTGCTACGGCGCCTACATGACCGAGATTTTCCGCGCCGGAATCGAGAGCATCCCGAAAGGTCAGTGGGAAGCCGCGCGCGCGCTTGGCATAAGGCCCATGTCGGTGATGACGCGGATCATCTTGCCGCAATCCATGCGGGTGATCATTCCGCCGACCGGAAACCAGTTCATTTCCATGCTGAAAGACAGCTCGCTGGTGTCGGTCGTCGGCGTGTGGGAGCTGATGTATCTGGCCCGCACCCAAGGCCAGACCGAGTTCCGCCATATCGAGATGATGGTCACCGCCTCGCTGATCTACTGGCTGATCTCGATCATGCTGGAACTGGTGCAAAAGCGCATTGAAACCCATTTCAACAAGGCGGTGGGCCGATGACGCAGCAAGATTCCGACACCCCGGCCATTCAGATCACCGGCCTCAACAAATGGTTTGGCGCGTTGCAGGTGCTGTTTGACGTGAACCTGACGATTTCGGCAGGTGAGCGTCTGGTGATTTGCGGCCCCTCGGGGTCGGGAAAATCCACCCTGATCCGCACGATCAACGCGCTGGAAGGCTTTCAGCAGGGCCAGATTCGGGTGGACGGCGTGCTGCTCAACCGCGATCAGGCCGTGGTCGAGGCCACCCGCCGTCGCGTCGGCATGGTGTTTCAGCAGTTCAACCTCTTTCCGCATCTGACGGTGCTGGAGAACTGCGCCTTGCCCCTGCGGCTGGTACGCGGCCTGTCTGCCGCAGAGGCGCGCGAACGGTCGATGGCCTATCTCACCAAGGTGCATATTCCCGAACAGGCGCTGAAATATCCCGGCCAGCTTTCGGGCGGCCAGCAACAGCGTGTGGCCATCGCCCGCGCCTTGGCGATGCAGCCAGAGGTGATGCTGTTTGATGAGCCGACCTCGTCGCTTGACCCCGAGATGGTGAAAGAGGTGCTGGATGTCATGGTGGGTCTTGCCGAAGAGGGCATGACCATGGCCGTGGTCACCCATGAGATGGGCTTTGCGCGGCAAGTGGCGGACCGGGTGATCTTCATGGACAGCGGCCGCATCATCGAACAGGCCCCGCCGTCGACCTTTTTCACTTCGCCGAAGAACGACCGCACCAAGGCGTTCCTGCAACAGGTCCTGCACTGAAAAAGCGCTGAAAATGCAGAACTTTTTCGCAGGAATAGAAAACAGAGAGACATGATGCTTTTGAACAGGTCGCTTGGCGCGCAAAAGAAAAGGGCCGAAAAGGTTCGCGACGCCGTGGTCGATCATATCCGCGATCATGGGCTGAAAGCAGGTGACAGGATCCCGACCGAGGCCGCGCTTTGCGCCGCCTTTGGCGTGTCGCGCCCCCTGGTTCGTGAGGCGTTGCGGCTCTTGGAGCAAGAGCGGCTGGTGCTGACCAAGCACGGGTTGGGGCGGTATGTCACGGCGGCAGCTGGGCTGAACATCGCGCGCCCGATCACGGCTTTTGAAAGCATCAGCCAGATGTTGAAGGCGCTGGGGCATAAGGCGACGACGCGCGTGCTGTCGATGCGCACAACGCAGGCCGCCAGTGACCCGCACTCGGCAACCGCGCTGGAATTGCCGCCCGAGGCCGAAATTCTCATACTGGAACGCTTTCGTGAGGTGGATGGGCAGGTGCTGGTCTATTCCATCGACGTACTGCCACTGGCGCTGATCGGCGCAGTGCCGGAGGGGTCGGAGGTTGAAGGCTCCGTGAATGAACTTCTGGCCGCTGCTGGCCACCGCCCGGTGATATCGCGGGCCAATGTCGCTGCGACATTCATGCCCGAGGGTGTGCTGCCCGGCCAGGCGCAGGTCGAACCTTGGCTGTTGGTGACGGAAACCTGCCTGTCTGAGGCCGGCACGCCGGTGCTTAGCGCACGCGACTACCATCGAGGGTCGCAGATTTCCTTTAATTTTTCAAGGCAGTAGACAATTCCTGCAGGCTGCCGATCCAGTCTTCGACTGGGGGCTCTGTCGCACCAGGCTCCAGACCCATTGATTTCAGGCATTTGTTGTGATTCAGGCTCCGCAAGGAGACCTGAATTATGAGCAACCTTTTCTGGCTAACGGACGCGCAAATGGAGCGCCTTCGCCCCTTCTTTCC
>JBATAV010000505.1:0-12027 GCA_049662025.1 Paracoccaceae bacterium
CCCTGCCCCCGATCAGCGCGTATTCATCGGCCGGGCGCACCAGCACGCCCGCCGTCTCGGCCTTCCGGGTAAAGGACGACACCCGCCAGCCCTGCGGCAGCAGCAGCCAGACAAAGGGTACTCCCGGCTGCCAGCGCAGATCGAACGCGCCCAAGAGGTTGACCATGGTTTGCAGCCGGTCAGCGAATTCCGCCTGCACCCGCGCCCGGATACCCGCGGCGGCTCCCGAGGCCAGGATGCCGTGGCACAACTCCGCCACCGGGCGCGACAGCGCGTAAAAGGCATGCTGCGCCACCAGCCGCCCCGCCTCTCCCATCCCCGAAGGGCAGATCACATAGCCAAAGCGCAGCGCGGCCGAGACGGTCTTCGACAGGCTGCCGATATGCCAGACCCGTTCCGGCGCCAGCGCGCGCAAGCTGGGCAGCTTGCTTTCGGCAACCGAATAGCAATCATCCTCGATCACCTGCAGATCGAATTTGCGCGCAATATCGGCCAGTTGCTGCCTCCGTTCCAACGGCATCCGGCTGGTGGTCGGGTTCTGCGCTTCTGTGGTCAGGCACAGCACCTGCGCGCCCTGGCGGCGGCAGGCGGCCTCCAGCGCCTCTGGCAGGATCCCGTCGTCGTCGATTTCGACGCCCACCACTTCGGCCCGCGCCGCCCGCGCCGCCAGGCGAAAGCCGGGATAGGCCAGTTCCTCGACCAGCACGATGGGCCGGTCGCCGCGCAAGCAGCAATCGAAGACCAGGCCGATGGCGTTCTGGCCACCATTGGTCAGCATCACATCCGCGGGGCTGATCTGGCCCAGAATGCGGTCACCCATCCAGGCCACGATTTCGGCGCGCAACGGTGCCTCGCCCAACTGGCTGGTATAGTCCAGCCAGCTGTCGTCAATGTTGTCGGCCATCACCAGCAGGGCGGCATGAAAGGCCTCGGCCTGGCCGACCAACGGCACATGCGGCGGGCGCAGATCCACCAGCCCGGTCGCTCCACCCGTCACCCGTTCGCGGTAGATCGGCTGCGTCGGCCCCAGCCGCGGGGTCCGCGCGGCAACGAAAGTGCCCCGCCCCACCGTGGCTGCCAGCACGCCTTCCTGCGTTGCCAGTTGATAGGCCCGCGCCACCGTGCCCGGCGTCAGATGCAGCCGCCAGGCCAGATCGCGTACCGTCGGCAACTGGCTTCCGGCAGGCAACTCGCCGGCCCGGATCGCATCACGCAGCGCGCGGCTAAGGCCCAGGTATTTGGGACCGGGATATTGACTCAGGTCGGGCAACCAAATTGTGTCAGTCACAATGTATCTCTGGCGACTCATTTGCGGGGATTGGTACATTGTGCGTAACCGATCGCCACCATTGTATCAATACAAAGGAGGGACCCATGCCCCGCGCCGTCCCGCAAACCCTGCTGCTACCACCGATGGCAACACTGCCGCCGCTGTCGCGGCTTCTGGTCGGCCTGGCCCTGACGCTTGCCCGCTGGGAAGATCGCCGCCGCTCGCGCCGCTCGCTGGCCCGGCTTGACGGGCACATGCTGCGCGACATCGGCCTGGGCGCCAGCACGGCGCAGACCGAATGCCAAAAGCCGTTCTGGCGCGACTGATCGCTTTCTTGCTCCCCTGAGCAACTGGGGCCGGGCAACCGGCCCTTCTTTTTTTGCCGCAGGTTTCATGCCCCGGCCAAAAGCAAAAGGCCCGCCACCGGGGCGGGCCTTTGCCGGAACTGTCCGAAGGATCAGCGCTTGGAGAACTGGAACGACTTGCGGGCCTTGGCCTTGCCGTACTTCTTGCGTTCCACCACGCGGCTGTCGCGGGTCAGGAAGCCCGCCGTCTTCAGCGCGCCGCGAAGTGAGGGCTCATAGAGCTGCAGCGCCTTCGAGATGCCATGCTTCACCGCACCGGCCTGGCCTGAAAGCCCACCACCCGCAACGGTCGCAAAGACGTCGAACTGGCCTTCCACGTTGGCAACGGTGAAGGGCTGCTTCAGGATCATCTGCAGCACCGGACGGGCGAAATAGACCGCCATTTCCTTGCCGTTGACCACGACCTTGCCAGAGCCGGGCTTGACCCAGACGCGGGCAATCGCGTTCTTGCGCTTGCCGGTCGCGTAGCTGCGACCCAGATTGTCGCGCACAGCCACACGCGGGGCCGCGGCTTCGGCGGCCGGAGCAACCGATCCCACAGCGGATTTCAGATCGTCAAGAGACTTGATGTCGGACATGATCACGCGCTCCGGGTGTTCTTCGGGTTCATGGACTTCACGTCCAGAACGGTGGGGGCTTGCGCCTCATGCGGATGCTCGGCCCCGGCGTATACGCGCAGGTTGGTCATCTGCTGGCGGCCCAGACGGTTGCGGGTGATCATCCGCTCAACGGCCTTTTCCACCACGCGCTCGGGGTGGTTGCCTTCCAGCACCTGCCGCGCGGTGCGCTGCTTGATGCCGCCCGGATGGCCGGTGTGCCAGAAATAGATCTTGTCATTGCGCTTGTTGCCGGTCATCTGAACCTTGTCGGCGTTCACGATGATGACATTGTCACCCATGTCCATGTGGGGGGTGAAGGTCGGCTTGTTCTTGCCGCGCAGGATATTGGCGACGATCGAGGCAAGGCGGCCCAGAACAACGCCCTCGGCGTCGATCAGGATCCACTTCTTCTCGATGTCCGCCGGAGTAGCGGTGAAGGTTTTCATCGAACGTGTCCCATAAAGCGAGGGAGGCACCGCCCCCCGGAATCTCGGATGGCGGCTTATCGCCGAAGCATCGCACCGCGTCAAGATCGACACTCAACATAAACCAACACTAAAACAATGTCTTATAAAGGCGGTACTATAATACCCCATCCTATCAGCTTCATCTTGGCTCAAATATTCCCGCCGGAGGCTCCACCCCTAGCCGCGGCGCATCTGCCGAAAGCCTAGCGCAATTTTGGCGGCCGCGCCGGGTCCATGCCCGGCGCCACCGGCGCAGCGGCAACCGGCGCCACGATTACCGGCAGGTCGAACCGCAAGGCCACCCGCGACATTGCAATCGCCGCCGCGTCGCCTGCGGCCACGAAACCCACGTCCAGCTCTCCCGCCTCGACGCCAGAAAACACCAGCGCCTCGCGCGCGGCCCGCGCCAGCGCCGCTTTGGCTTCCGGCACCGCATCCACAAACGCCAGCATGTGGCCCCGCCGCCCATCCTGGTAGACCACCCCCGCCAGCAGCGCTGCCACCGCCAGCCCACCTGCCTTGGCCAGCTTGGCGTCCAGGCCTGCCACCACCGCTTCGGGCACCGAAGGGGCCCGGAATTCCGTCGGCGCAGCCTCCACCTCTTCCGGACCGCCCTCCAGCGCCTCGGCCAGCCAATCCATCGCCTCTGGCGGCAACAGCATTTCCGAAGGGGCAACGCCAAGGTTCACCCCCAGCCCGATCCCCTGTCCTTTCAGCAGGCCCGCGATCACTCGTCCCGGCAGCGCCGCATAGGGCGCGATCCCGCCGGAAAACTCGGCCAGTCGTTCCTCGCGGTCAAAGACCAGCACGACGGGGCCGTCTTCCAGATCGAACACCTTGGGGTCCAGCACCTCTCCCACCGCCTCGTGCTCCAACAGAAGGAACATCTCGCCATCGGCCAGCCGTTCATAGAACCGCAGCCGCGCTGTCTCGTCCTCGGGCCTGGCCGAGACGGCGGAATGGGCCGCATCCAGCAGGGTCAGAACGGTCATTCCGCCTCCATTGCCGTCCGCACTCGCGCGCGCAGCACGGGCAACAGATCGGCCTCGAACCAGGGATTTTTCTTCAGCCATGCCGTATTGCGCCAGGACGGGTGCGGCAAGGGAAGAATGCCCTTGGTGTCCAGCCAGTGCCGCCAGTCCTGCATCGTGTCATTGACCTTGCCTGGCCCCAGATGCCAGTGAATCGCCGCCCCGCCCACCACCAGCACCAGCCGCAGCTGCGGCAAGGCTGCCATCACCCGTGCCCGCCAGGTGGCGGCACAGATCGGCGGTGGCGGCAGGTCCGATCCCTTGGCGTCATAGCCCGGAAAGCAGAAGGACATCGGCACCACCGCCAGCCGGTCCTGATCATAGAACGCCGCCTCATCCAGCCCCATCCAGGCGCGCAAGCGATCACCTGAAGGGTCGGTGAAAGGCTTGCCGCTCAGATGAACCCGCATCCCCGGCGCCTGCCCGGCGATCAGCACCCTGGCCGAGCCACGGAACCAGACCACCGGTCGCGGCTCATGCGCGGTGGCCGTGGCTTTGAACCGCGCCGCACAAATACGGCAGGCGGCAATCTCCTGTTGCAAGGTAACCGCCATATGCTGTGGATCCGCCATCTCTCCCCCTCTACCGCTTGCGGTCAAACCCACGCCGCGCTACCCATGGCAAAAGCCGGGCATGTAGCAGAATGTATCGCATTTCCCCATTCGTCCGCCACTTCGCCGTTGCCCTGCTGTCGGGTATTGCGCTGGCAACGCTCTGGGTCAACCTCGACCCTGCCAGTTACTACGATTTCATCGAGCTGCGCGCCACCGATCTGCCGTTGCCGCGCTGGATGTGGCCGATCCCGGTCAGCCTGACGCCCTTGATGGTGGTGACCGACATCCTGATGGCTCTGTTCTTCTTCTTCATCGGCAAGGAGTTGTGGGAGGCGCTGATCCTGGAACGTGGCGCGCTGTCCGGGCGACAGGCCGTGTTGCCGCTCGGGCTGACGGTAGCGGGGATGATCGGCGCAGCACTGGTCTGGCTGTTGTTGTCGGCGCTGATCGAGACGGCCGAGGAAGCCCGCTTCGGCCAGGGCTGGACGGTGCCGTTGGGCTGCGATGTGGTGCTGGGCTATCTGGTCGGGCGGCGGGTGTTCGGGCCGGGCCATCCGGCGCTGCATCTGCTGCTTTTGCTGTGTATCGGCACCGATATCCTGGCACTGCTGATTCTCGGCCTCGCAAACCCGCACCTGTCGATGCGGCTTTTGTGGCTGGCGCTGCCGCTGGCGGCCAGCTTCGGGGTCTGGGCGCTGTACGGTCGCCGCCTGGCCCCGGATGCGTCGGAGCGGGATCGCCGCGCCGGCCTGCAGATCTGGCCCTATGTGGTGGCGGGCGGGCTGTCGTGGTTCGGTACCGCCGCCTCGGGCATGCCAGGTGCGCTGGGATTGTTGCCGGTGATCCCGGCGATTGCCCATGCCGACCGCACCTTCGGTCTGTTTGCCGAGGCCGAAGGGTTCCTGCACGATCCCCTGAACCGGCTGACGCATCTGCTGGTGCGCCCGGTCGCGGTGATCCTGTTCCTGTTCGGGCTGATCCGCGGCGGGGTCGATCTGCAGGCCTTTGCGCCGACCACGCTGGTGACGCTGGGCAGCCTGTGGATCGGACGGCCCCTTGGCATGCTGGCGGGCGGAATTGCGCTGGGGATCGGGTTCGGCCTGCGCCTGCCCTCCGGCATTTCCTTGCGCGATCTGTTGCGCATCCAGCTGATCATGGCCATGGGTTTTACCGTCCCCGCCATCGCCATCGACGCCGCCCTGCCCGGCGGCGCCATGCAGGAGGCCGCCCGGATGGGTCTTGCGCTCAGCCTGCTGGCCGGGGCTCTCGCTCTTGTGTTGCCGCGCCGCGGCTGAGCCGTGACCGCCGCCCATCATCCCATTGTCGCCCGCATCAAAGGCAGACATAATGGCGCCGCAAAGAAGGACGATCAATCACGCAGATCCGAATCCCGTCGCATCGCGGTCCGGGACAACGGTTTTGAACCGGACGTTAACGAAGATCCGGTAGACCGGGGCGGAAGAACTCTGCCCCGGCGGCATGAGGCAAGGAAAGGCGCGGCGGCCCAAGGTCGGCGCAAAGGGCGTGGATGATCGAGTTCAACAACGTCTCCAAGTCGTTCTGGACGGGCACCCAGCGCAAGGTGATCCTGAATCAGGCCTCCTTCCGGGTCGAGGTTGGGCGGTCCCTTGGCATCCTGGCCCCCAACGGTGCCGGCAAGACCACCATCGTCCACATGATGGCCGGCCTGGAAAAGCCCGACGAAGGCACCATAACCCGCACCAGCCGGATCTCGTTCCCCTTGGGCTTCATGGGCGGCATCAACGGCAAGCAGTCGGCGCTGGAAAATGCCCGCTATGTGGCCAAGCTGTACGGGCTTGACCCCGACTATGTCGAAAGCTTCTGCCGCTGGCTGTGCAACCTTGGCGAATACTTCACCATGCCGATCATCACCTATTCCTCGGGGATGAAATCGCGTTTCACCTTCTCGCTGATGCTGGCGCTGGAGTTCGACATCTATCTGATCGACGAAGGCATGCCTTCGACCGCCGATGTCGAATTCAACCGCAAGGCCGGCGGCATATTGCGCGAGCGGTTGAAGGACGCAACCGTCGTCATCGTCTCGCACCAGCCCCAGACGCTGGAAAAATTCTGCCGCCAGGCCGCTGTCCTGCGCAACGGCCAACTGTACATGTTCGATACCCTCGAAGAAGCGAAACGCCTCTATGACTATTCGACTTAAGGCCAGCCGGTTCAACATCCGCCGCCCCGATCCGTCGGCCGCAGCCGCTCCGGCGCCTGCGCCGCGCCCGGTATCGCGACCCGCGCCGCTGGCCGATGATGACCTGCCATTTGCCAACCATGACGACGGCTTCGGCGATCAGGTCTTTCCCGGCTCGGCCAAGGCTGACGCGCAGCGCCAGGTCCTCACCGACACTGCGCCCGAAAGCGCATTGGACGCCATCCGCCAGGAGGGTCTGACAGGCCGCCAGTTGCGCCTCGCCCGCCGTCTGGCGCAGCGCCACAACCTGCCCGCCACCTCGGACTATGACGCCGTCCGCCTGTTGCGCCAGGCCGGGGTCGACCCGTTCCAACGCTCGTCCATGCTGGAACTGGTCACCCCCGAAACCGCAACCGGATCGGGCGGCGGCATGGATCAGCCGCCCACCACCACGGGCCGCGAACTGACGCCGCTGCCCGGCGACGGGATCAGACTGCCGCAGACGGTCAAGCCGATCCAGCTGCCCTCGACCGAACAGCGGGCGGAAATCAACCACGCCGCCGAAATCCTGAAGATGCAGCAGGATATCGCGCGCCGCCGCAAGAAGAAGCTGGCGCTGCTGTTCGCGCGGATGTTCGTGTTCATCGGCCTGCCGACTTTGGTGGCCGCGTGGTATTTCACCATGGTGGCGACGCCGCTCTATTCCACTTATTCCGAATTCCAGATCCAGAAGGCTGCTCCTCCGGCAGCGGTCGGCATGGGGGGGCTGCTGTCGGGCACCTCTTTCGCCACCTCTCAGGATTCCATCGCCGTGCAGGGCTATCTGCAATCGCGCGTTGCGATGGAGCAGTTGGACAAGGATCTTGGCTTTCGCGCGCATTTCCAGTCTGACAAGATGGATCCGCTGCAACGGCTGTCCCCCGATGCCTCGATCGAGGCCGCGTATCGCATCTACAAAAAGAACGTCCGCATCTCGTATGACCCGACCGAGGGTATCATCAAGATGGAGGTGATTGCCGCCGATCCGCAGGTTTCTGCCGAATGGTCGCGCAAGCTGATCACCTATGCCGAGGAGCAGGTCGATCACCTGACCTCGCGCCTGCGCGAAGACGCCATGAAAGGCGCGCGCGAAAGCTATGAACATGCCGAAAAAGCGGTGATGGACGCTCAGCGCCGCGTCATCGAATTGCAGGAAAAGTTCAAGGTTCTGAATTCCGAGGTCGAAGTGGGCCTGTTGACCACGCAGATTGGCCAGCTGGACACCCAGTTGACCCAGGAACGGCTGTCGCTGGCGCAGATGGAATCCAACCCCAAGCCCAACCAGGCAAGGATGGATCCGGTAAAGCGCCGCATCGCCACCCTGGAAGAGCAGATCGACATCCTGCGCGCCAAGCTGACCGAAGGGAACGGCGGCGACGAATCGCTGGCCCGCATTCAGGGCGAATTGTTCGTGGCCCAGGCCGATGTGACGACCCGCCAGATGCTGCTGGGTCAGGCGCTGACCGCCATGGAAACCGCCCGGATCGAGGCCAACCGCCAGGCCAGCTATCTGGCGCCGTCGGTAACGCCCTCCCCGCCGGACGAGGCGACCTATCCGCGTGCCTTCGAGAATACGCTGGTGACGATGTTGATCCTTCTGGGGATCTATCTGATGATCTCGATGACGGTTTCGATCCTGCGCGAACAGGTCTCGGCATAAGGACGGCGTGATGAAGACGGTAAAGATCGGCGGGCTGGCCGTCGGCAACGACTTGCCCCTGACGCTGATTGCCGGGCCATGCCAGTTGGAAAGCCTGGACCATGCGCAGATGATCGCCGGGGTCATGGCCGAGGCCTGTTCTGCGGCAGGCGCGCAATACGTCTTCAAGGCCAGCTATGACAAGGCCAACCGCACCTCACTTTCCGGCCACCGTGGCATGGGAATGGAAGCGGGTTTGAAGGTGCTGCAAACCATCCGCGCCAGTGGCATTCCGGTCTTGACCGACATCCACGACGAAGCCCAGGCGGTCGAGGCCGCGCATGTCGTCGACGTGATCCAGATCCCCGCCTTTCTGTGCCGCCAGACCGATCTGTTGTTGGCCGCAGGCCGCACCGGTGCTGTGGTGAACATCAAGAAGGGGCAGTTTCTGGCACCCTGGGATATGGCGAATGTCGCCGACAAGGTGGCCTCTACCGGAAACGACCGCATCCTTCTGACCGAACGCGGCGTGACCTTCGGCTACAACGCCCTGGTCGCCGACATGCGGTCCTTGCCGATCATGGCGCGCACCGGCTGGCCGGTGATCATGGACGCCACCCATTCGGTGCAACAACCCGGTGGCCAGGGCGGCAGTTCAGGCGGCCAGCGCGAGTTTGCCCCGGTGATGGCGCGCTGCGCGGTGTCCTTGGGGATTGCCGGGGTGTTCATCGAGACGCATGAAGACCCCGACCGTGCGCCCTCGGACGGGCCGAACATGGTGCCTCTGGCGCAGATGGCGGCGCTGGTGGCCAGCCTGATGGACTTCGACCGCCTGGCCAAGGCCGCCCCGCTGCGGGTGTGATCAGCCCGCTCGCAACAGGGGCAGCATCAGCGCGAAAAGCTCGGCCTGACGCGGCAGTCGGAAACGCGCATGAAGTTGACGGCGGAATACCTTCACCGTTCGCAGCGACAGCCCCGGCCCCAGTCCGATCGAGGGCGTCGAATGCCCCCGCTGGATCATCAGGGCCACCTCGGCCTGCCGCGGCGTGATCTCGACCCCTTGGTCGGCCAGCGCGCCGATCAGGCCGCGGGTCACGTCATCGGCGGGGCCGGTAGCGGCGGTCAGGCCCGACCAGTGCCTTTTGGCCAGGACCACGATGACGGGCGAAAGGTGCTGGCCGATCATAGGTTCGGCCGTGGAAGAGGCTTGCCCCGAGGCCGCATCGCGCCCAAGGCACAGGTTCAGCGACACCCCGCAACCGGATAGGCGATGAAGGTCATCTCGTCCAAAAGCGTGGTCTGCCGGAAATACTCGATGAAAAAGCACCCGGGGCCGACCGGCAGCAAGGTAAGCCAGGGTGATCAAGTTGTCGGGTGCGACAATACCATGGAACAGCGCCATCAGCACCGCATCGAACCCTGGCCTGCCAACCCGGCGGATCGCCTCGGTCACAACGCTTTGGCGGCGTCACCGCCTTGCACGGGATCAGCCTTGCCATTTCCGACAATGAATTTTTCTTTTTGCTCGGCCGCTCGGCCGCTCGGGCTGCGGCAAGTCCACTCCTCTGCGGTTGATCGCGGGGTTCGAGGATGTGACGGCGGGCGAGATCCGGCTTTGCGGCGACAACTTCGCCAGCCTGGAGCCGAACCACCGCCCGGTGAACACGGTCTATCATCACTACGCGCTGTTTCCGCATAGGTCGGTTATCGACAACGTGGTCTTCGGGCGGAAGATGAAGGGCGTCGATCTGGGCGCGCGGCGGATGCGGGCGGGCCAGATGCTGGAGATGGTGCACCTATCGGCCTTTGCCCGCAGGTTGCCATCGCAGCTGTCGGGCGGCACGCAGCAACGGGTGGCGCGGGCCCAAGTGCTGGCACCGGAACCCAAGGTGCTGCTGCACAAGCCCTTGTCCGCACTGGACCTGAACTCGTGGCAGGCGATGCGGGTGGAGTTGACGCAGCTTCGGGAAGACACCGCCATCACCTTCATCCTTGTGAGCCATGATCAGGAAGAGGCCCTGACGATGTCCGACCGTATCGCCGTATTGTCGAACGGCCGCGTGCAGCAAGTGCGTATCAGCCGGTCCGAGACGTGCGACCTGCAGGCCGTGGTGGAACGGATCGTCGATCTGGGCACCGATCTGCAGCTGTTCACCCGGCTGGCGGGGAATGTGCCCTTCACCATCCGGCTGCAGAACGCCGCAAGGGCGGTCCGGCCCAAACCCGGCCAGATCGAATGGATCTATGTCGGTTTCTTCTAGCGCTTGATCTGGCAGGCCGGGCTGGCGACGTTTCTGTGTCTGCTGATCGGCGTTCCAACCGCCTGGTTCAGTGCCACAAGGCCCGCCAACACCCGTGGCGTCTGGCTGTTCGTGATCACCATCCCCTATTGGGTGAACCTGCTGATCCGCACCGTTTCGCTGAAATTCCCGATCCGCAACACCGGACCCCAGAACGAAGTCCTGATCGACCACCCTTTGCCGCTGGCAAATACCAACCTGGTGGTACAGCTGGGCCTGTTTTGCAGCTACCTGGCCTTCAAGGTGCTGCCGATCCATGCTGCGGTCGAGCGTCACAACTTCGCCCTCTCCGAAGCCGCCGCCGCCTGCTACGCCAGCCGCCTTGCCACCCTGCGCGCGATCGTGTGGCCGGTGGTCAAGCCCGGCATCATTGCGGGCTGCATCCAGATCTTCGTACCGCCGCTTGGCGCCCTTCTGGCGCCCGATCTGCTGGGTGGCGCCAAGAATTTCCGGATCGGCAACCTGATTGCCGAGCCGTTCAAGAGCAGCCAGCGTAACGGGCCCTTTGGCGCGGCGATCGCCAAGATCCTGATGTCGCTGGGCATGGCGGTCTTGCTGATCTACGCCCGCGGCTAGGTCAGACTGCCTGGAACTCGCTGACCATTGCGGTGATCACTTCCACCACCGCGACGGCCGTCACCTCGGCGGCGGCACTGGCAATGATCCGCGGCGGCCGGTTCCGCGGCCGACAGGCCAGTTTCGCGCTGATCAACCTGCCCCTGAAGGGCCCGAAATCTTCATCGCCGTCTCGACGCTGATCTTCTTTTCGACCATCGGGCTGACCACCGACGATCTGACCATCTTGCTGGCCCATAGCACCTTCGGCCTCCGCTTCGCCGACCTGCGGCTTGCGCCGCGGCTGGAGGAAATCGAATACACCTGCGAACAGGCCGCCCGCGACCTTGGCACCACCCGCGCGGCAACCTTCCGGCAGATCCTCTTGCCGCTGATGATGCCTGGCGTCATCTCGGGCTGGCTGCCGGCCTTCATCATCACCTTCTTCGTCAAGGGTGCAGGCAACGAGACCTTGCCCAAAGCCATCTTCGGGTCAGTCAAACAGGGCATCAAACCCACCATCATGGCAACTTTGACACTGATTCTGGTGGTCCCGTTTCTGGTCGTCATCCCCAGCCACCTGATCACCCGCAGGAAGCGCCGAACCCCGTAACAATTTGGAAAAGCTAACGAAAAATCTTCATCTTAGGCTTTTCTTCTCGCCTCGCCGGCCTGCGCGGAAGGTTAGCTGAAGATATGCCACTGGTTCGAATACTCGCCGCAAGAAAAGCTCGACAAATCCCAAGCCGAAACCGGAATCACTCTCACCATCGACATCTACGATTCCAACGAATCCATGCTGACCAC
Source organism: Paracoccaceae bacterium (assembly GCA_049662025.1). Lineage (GTDB taxonomy): Bacteria > Pseudomonadota > Alphaproteobacteria > Rhodobacterales > Rhodobacteraceae > Pseudogemmobacter. Next base: position 11,788 of record JBATAV010000505.1, read on the forward strand.
GCTGAAGGCGGGCAAGATCGGTCAATATGAAATCGCGATCTCTGGCGATTGAATGGCCCAGATCATGTCGGGCGAAAGCTTGCTGGATACCTTCACCCCGGTGGACCTGCCCAACTTTGGCAATATCGTGCCGCAATGGCTGGACGTGCCGTTCGGCCCGGGCCGGCATTCCGCGATTCCCTGCCAGTGGGGCTTTACCTCGTTCAGCGTGAACCGCGATGTCTGCAAGGGCGCCATCAA
>JBATAV010000506.1:0-2359 GCA_049662025.1 Paracoccaceae bacterium
GGTAGGATGTCGTTCCATCCCCAGCACGAATTGCACAAGCGCCGGTTCGGGCGGAACCTGGGTCTTGGCCTGTTGCTGGCGGGCCTTGTCTGCCTGGTCTTCGCGCTGACCGTGGTGAAGGTGACGCGGGGCGAGCCGATGCAGGCTTTCGACCACAAGGTTCGCCCGGAAATGCAGCCCAGGGATCAGGCGACAGATCCCTCTGCCCAGCCGGTACCGGAGGCCAAGCCATGAGGCTGCCCGGCTTCCTGGCCCGGATGCCGCCGCAGAACCGCACGCTGACCATGCTGGTCGGCGTGGTGGTCCTGATGACCTCGCTGTCGTTTGCGGCGGTGCCGTTCTACAACTGGTTCTGCAGCGTCACCGGTTATGCCGGCACCGTTTCGGTGGCCGAGCAGGGATCGGACGTGATCCTGGACCGCACCATCCTGATCCGCTTCGATGCCTCGCTCGAGGCCGGGATGCCGTGGGATTTCCGCCCGGTGCAGACCGAGATGACCCTGCGCATCGGCGAAACCGCACTGGCCTTCTATGAGGCCTACAACCCCACCGACCGCGTAGTGGCGGGTACCGCCAGCTACAATGTCGCGCCGGATTCGGCGGGCGGCTATTTCACCAAGATCGACTGCTTCTGCTTTACCCAGCAGGTGCTGCAACCGCACGAGCGGGCGCAGATGCCGGTCAGCTTTTACGTCGACCCGTCAATTGTCGACGACCCCGAAGGCAAGTTTGTGCAGACGATCACGCTCAGCTACACTTTCCATGAAACCGAACCGCCGGAAGTGCAGGCGGACCTGAACACGGTCAACTCGGCCCCTGCGGTCGCGTCGAACTGAAAAAGACAGGAAACGAGGGAACGAAGAAGGCCATGGCTCACGCAAAGAACCACGATTACCACATCCTGCCGCCGTCGATCTGGCCCTTCATGGGGGCGGTCGGCGCCTTCGCCATGCTGTTCGGCACGGTCCTGATGGTCTCGCCGCAGATCGACTCTGCCAGCGCGCTGAAGCAACCCTGGCTGTTCCTGATCGGCGTCGTCCTGGTGCTTTACGTCATGTACGCCTGGTGGTCGGACGTGGTGCATGAGGCGAATACCGGCGACCATACCCCGGTGGTGCGGATCGGCATACGCTATGGCTTCATCATGTTCATCATGTCGGAAGTGATGTTCTTCCTGGCCTGGTTCTGGACCTTCTTCAAGCACCGCCTGTATCCGATGGGGCCGGACAGCCCCTGGGTCGACGGCGTCTGGCCGCCGGCCGGGGTCCACACGTTCGACCCGTGGAGCCTGCCCTTGATCAACACCCTGATCCTGCTTCTGTCGGGTTGTGCGGTGACCTGGGCGCACCATGCACTGGTGCATGAAAACAACCGCCGCGACCTGATCACCGGCCTGACCATCGGCATCATCCTGGGCATCTGCTTCACCCTGTTGCAGGCCTATGAATACAGCCACGCCGGGTTCGGCTTTGCCGGCAACATCTATGGCGCCTCGTTCTTCATGGCCACGGGCTTTCACGGCGCGCATGTGATCATCGGGACGATCTTCCTGACCGTCTGCCTGATCCGCGCGATCAAGGGCGACTTCACGCCCGACCGTCATGTCGGGTTCGAGGCCGCCGCCTGGTACTGGCACTTTGTCGACGTGGTCTGGCTGTTCCTGTTCGCCTCGGTCTACGTCTGGGGCCAGGGCTGATACATCTGCCCCGGAACGGGGGCTTGGCGCGGGCCCGAAAGGGCTCGCGCTTTTCATTGGAGGGCCGGGCCGATGTCGCGCCGGATGATCTTTCCGATCCTGATGGGGGTCGTGGGCTGCGCAGTGCTGGTCGTGCTGGGGGTCTGGCAGGTGCAAAGGATGCACTGGAAGGCCGGGGTGCTGGCCGAGATATCGGCGATGATCGGCGCCGATCCGGTGGCCTTGCCGGTGATGCCGACGGAAAAGGCCGACAAATACCGCCCGGTGGTGGTGGATGGCCGCTTTACCGGCGAATTTGTCGAGGTGCTGGCGGGCGAGGGCCGGTCGATCCCCGGCGTGCGCATCATCGAGGCGTTCGAGATGGTGGATGGCCGCCGCATCCTGATCGACCGCGGCTATCTGGAACAGGACGCGCGCGGGGTGCCGCGTCCACCGCATGCCGCGCATGTGGTGGGCAACCTGCACTGGCCGCAGGACAGCGACAGTTTCACCCCGCCGCCCGACCCCAAGACCGGCCTGTGGTACGCCCGCGATCTGCCCGCGATGGCGGCAAAGCTGGGTACCGAGCCGGTGCTGCTTGTCGCGGGCGAGTCGACCGGCGACGGGATCGAGCCGGTTCCGGTCGACACCTCGAACATTCCCAACGACCATTGGGGTTACGCG
>JBATAV010000507.1:0-7090 GCA_049662025.1 Paracoccaceae bacterium
GTCCACCACCAGCGTCACCAGCGTCACCGCGCCCGCTGCCACCACCAGCACCACCGCCGCCGCCGAGAACCCCCGGAACAGCCCGTCCATGCCCTGCACCACCACCCCCAGCACGAACACCGCCGCCACTACCAGCACCACCGGCGTCAGCAGCCGCAACAGCCGCACCACCAACCGCGAGGGGATCAGATGCTGCACCTCGCCCACCACCGACAGGCCCAAGCCCAGCCCAGCCCCGGTGATCACGAACGGCACCACCCCGCGATACATCCAGTCGCCCAGCAGATGAATGCCGACGATCCCCAGCAAAGCGTCCGACAAGGCGATCACGGACCACAGGATGCCCGCGAACACCCAGCCCAGCGTGCCGCGAATGGCCGCCGACCAGCTTTCCTCGAAAAGTGCGGGATAATCGCGCCAGCCGCCCGGCCCGGCCGCGGCAATCAGGAACGGCAAGGGCACCAGCAAGACCACCAGCAAAGGCACGATATGCACCCCGCTCTGCCCGAAGTCCCAGGCATTGTCGAAGCGAAAGCCCACCAACAGCGCCAGAAGGCCCAGCCCCAGCCCCACCAGCGCGGCACCCTTCAGTGCATGGCCCGGCCGCACCGGCCCGATCAGCCCCAGAAGCGCGGTAAAGAACCCCACCGAGGCCGCGATCAGCGCCACCATCAGATGATCCGGCAGGGTCGCGCGGTCGGCCAGCTTGCCCAAGAGCCACAGAACCAGCCCACCCACCGTTCCCGTCAGCACCATGCCCCACCGCGCCCGCAACCCGTCACTCATCATCGCCACTCCCGCCAGACCGTCGCCGCCACCCTATCCGGCTGCCACGCCCAATGCCAAGGTCGGGTTCCCCCACCGCAATTTCCCGCAGGGCGGGGCTCACCCCGCCGCGACCGCATCCCCGTCGCATATCAAACCGGCATCCCGCACTCAGGCAGAAGTGCCGCCCCGCTTCAACGGCACCACCTGCGCCTGCGAGTGGTTCGAATAGGTGTCCCAGGTCGGAACATAGTCCTCCGCCTGATTGCCCCAGACCGTCCAGCCGACCCGCGGGCCGCGCGCAAACATCTCCAGCCGCGGGCCGTTGCTGCAACCCTCGATCAGCGCGTATTGCTCGTCCGGCTTGCGGCTATGCTCGCGCTTCTGGCTGGAAATGATGTTCTCCTGCGTCCGCCCCAGTTGCAGCGTCCGCGCATTCTTGCCGCGCACGCCGAACAGCAAGACCTCGGTCACGTTGCGGAAATAGAACCCGACGCCGCGCCGATCCGGGCCGCCATCCTTGCGCACCTTGTACCAGATGATGTTGCTCTTGTAGGAAAATCCCCAGTTTTCCATGACCTTAAGGCCGTCAGGCAACAGCGCGTTGGGAACCCACAGATAAAGATGCGCCGTCTCCGCCACGATTGCCTCAACCGGCAGATCACAGATGTCGCGCAAGGTCATCGTCGGATAGCGCGACAGCCGCTTGTGTTCGGGCGCCATCTTGCCGGTCCGGTTCTGGAACTGCCAGGGCGGGTCCGCAAGGACGGTCTGGAACCTCGACCGCCCTGCCTTGGTCAGCAGATCGTCAGCGGCGCTAGTCATTCGACGTCCTCCACATAAAGCGACTTGGTGATCCCGAACACCAGCAGCGGGCAGCCAGCACCACCTCCACCTTCGATCCGGGGCAGCAGTTTCGACATATGCGTCGTCGAGTTGCCGTAGGACGTGCCGCGCCCAAGCTGGTTGAAGATATCCTGCAATTCATCCGACCTTGTCAGGATCACGCCGACGCTGACGGCGCGCAGATCGAACAGCAGGCGAAAGTTGTTCAGGTCGCGGTCAAAGAACGGATCCTTGTTGTTCCATTCGATCTCAAGCGCAATGCCGTTCTTGTAACAATCAATCTTGTGGGTGGGGGAGTCCAGCCGCTTTCCGTCCACCTCGAAGGCGGTCTGGAACTGCTTTTCCACCCAGCCCCGCCGCGACAGAAAGCCGTCCACATGCGCCGCCAGCCTTGATTTGTTGCCGCCGCCCACGGTGATCCATGATTTCTTCAGGCGGAACGCGGTCAGCAGGTCGAGCAGGTCTTGCCATTCATCGGGAAAATCCTGCGACAGGATGGCGCTTGCATGCTTCCATTCGTGGCATTCGTAGGCCTCACGGATGAAAGAAGGCAGGCGATCACGCAACATCTTGTGGCTCCGGGGTGCAGCCCGCAGGGTATATAGTGATGCGGCCGCAGGCAAGGCGTTTACGCTCCCCCCGGCCCATTCCCGCCCGGCCGTAGGGCGGGGTTCACCCCGCCACCTCCCGCCATTCCTTAACAAATCCTGAACCGAAATCCCAACCCCTTGAAATCCCTTGCGTCCCCCTGCCGTCCCGACTCGGGACGCTCCGGCCAAAGGGGAGTTCAGAAATCCGTCGGCGCCCCACCCTCCTGTTTCCGCTTCGCCACGAACCGGGCCAGATCCTCGCGGTGGTCCCCATTCATCTCCGGCGCCTCGAATTCCGCCATGATCTGCTTCCAGATCCGATGCGCCCGCTCCTGCGTCCACATCGCCCCATCCAGCTGCCAGGCCTCATAGTTCCGCCAGTCCGAAACGAAGGGCGCATAGAAGGCATGCTGATACCGGTCCTGGGTATGCTGCACCCCAAAGTAATGCCCGCCCGGCCCCACCTCGCGGATGGTGTCGATGGCGATATCCTCTTCTTCGGTGGCAAAGGTCGCCTCCTCGAAATAGCGCTGAATCATCTGCAGGACCTCGCAGTCCATGATGAACTTCTCCGGGGACGCGATCAGCCCGCCCTCCAGCCACCCCGCCGCGTGGTAGACCATGTTGGTGCCCGACTGCACCGCCGACCACAGCGAGTTCGAGGTTTCCCACATCGCCTGCCCGTCCGGCACGTTCGCCGCACAGACGCCGCTGGCCCGCATCGGCATGCCGTAGAACCGAACCAGCTGCCCCGTCATCTGCGTCGCCCGCATATACTCCGGCGTGCCAAAGGCCGGCGCGCCCGACTTCATGTCGACGTTGCTGGTGAAGGTGCCGATCGCCAGCGGGCAGCCGGGCGCTATGTATTGCAGCAGCGCGACTGCCGCCAAAGCCTCGGCAATCGACAGCGTCACCGCGCCCGACATCGTCACCGGCGCCATCGCGCCCGCCAGCGTGAAGGGCGTGATCACCACCGGCTGGCCGCGCTTGGCCAGGCGCATCGCGCCGTCCAGCATCGGGTAGTCATGCTTCAGGGGCGAGACCGAGTTGATGTTGGTGTACATCCGCGGTTTGGCCTGAAATTCCGCCTCTGACAGCCCGCCCGCGATGCGCACCATCTCCATCACATCCTCGACCCGCTCGGCGCCAAGGGAATAGGCGTGGCAGACCTTGTCGGTCAGGGTCAGCTTTTCATAAAGGCAGTCCAGATGCCGGACAGCAGGGTGAATGTCGATCGGCTCTACCGGATAGCCGCCCGCGACGTGGATGCAGTTGAAATACTGCGTCAGCTTGATGAAGTCCTTGAAGGTCTCGAAATCGCCCGACCGCTTGCCTCGCTCCATGTCCCACGAATTCGGCGGGCTGGAGACGTTGACAAAGACCATGTGCTTGCCGCCGATCACGATCTCGCGCTCGGGGTTGCGCGGGGTGATGGTGAAGGATGCAGGCGTGCGGCGCACCATCTCCATCACGAAATCTTCGTCCATCCGAACGTTGGTGCCATTGACCACGCAGCCCGCGGCCTTCAGATGCGCCACCGCGTCGGGGTTCAGGAATTCGATCCCGATTTCCGACAGGATGCGCATGGCGCCCTTGTGGATGCGCTGCACGCCGTCGGCGTTCAGGGGTTCGGTCGGGCGGTCGGGGTTCAGCGGGATGCGCCAGGGCATCTGGTCGATCACCGCCGATCCGGCGCGGATCTTCATGCCTGCGCGGCCCCCTGCGCGGCGTTTGCGGCCCGGCTCTTCGGTCATGAAAGGTCTCCGATTTCCTGGCCCTCAAGATGACGGAGGACGCAAGGCGATGCGTCACGCGCCGGCGACGCAAACCTGTCGTTTTTTGACCATGTCGCTGCTTTGTCAGCCCGCCAGCCCGTCCAGCCAGGCAGGAAGCGCGCCGATGTCGGGCAACACCACCTCGGCATGCGGGGCAAGGTCTGCGGCTTTGGCTATTCCGGTCAGCACCGCGATCGGGCGCATACCTGCCGCGCGACCCGCGTCAAGATCGTGGCGGCTGTCGCCCACCATCAGGACCTGCGCCGGATCAAGCCCGGTCGCCGCCGCAAATGCCAGGCACATGCCGGGGCCGGGCTTTGCACCATGACCTGAATCGTAGCCCGCTATGAAGTCCAACAGGCCGGTCAGCCCATGTGTCTGCAGGTGCGCGCGGGCCGGAACCTCGCTGTCGTTGGTGGCGACGCCCAGCTTCAGCCCGCGCGCGCGCAAGGCCAAAAGCAGGGGCACCAGCGGCACCGCTTCGGCCATCGACACGCCTGCGGCGGCGGTGTCGATGGCCTCGGTCAGACTGGACTGATCGTGGCCATCGACATGCGGCAGCAGCGCTGCGGCAATATCGGCGGCGGTGGCTGCGATAACCGGGCTGTCGGGGGCAAAGCTGTTGGACAGGGGAAGATATCCGATGGCGTCGGCCATGGCCCGCGCGTGGGCGTCATCGCGGGCGAGACTGGCAAGGAAGTCTTCGGCCCAGCGCCCCCAACTGGCCCGGAAATCGAACAGCGTGCCATCCTTGTCGAAGACAATGCCCCGGATCATCGGTTTCTCCCCACCCAACCTCGGCGACAGTCTTGCCGGGGCGCGCGAGGAAAGTCCATCAGAACCAGAAAGGGGCATCGCCGCCGGGCAAGGCCGTGCGCGCCTGCATCGGCACTTCGGGACGCAGGCCCGCGTCGGCGCAGAACCGCAACAACGCGGGTTCATCCGCCAACAGAAAGTCCAGCACCGACCCCAGCATCTCGGGGTCCGCGGCGCGAGCCCGGACTTCGGCCGCGTCGGCGCCGCTGGCGCCCAGGAAAGCATCGAAAAGCTCATCCTGCCCGGCCAGCCAACCCAATGCCTGCAATGCCACGGTCTGGGCGGATTCCTGCCTGAAAGCCATGTTATCCCCAAGTTGACGGCAACTTGTAGCTTATATGGGTCGCCTTCGCCTTAAAACAGAAAGGATTTCTTAACTTTCCAAGTAACAAACTGCTTACTGAATTGATGATGGCAATCGCAGCAAGTCAGACACGGCAGATTCAGAGATGCATGGACGGATCCTCATCGTAGATGACGTGGCGACAAACCGCATCATCTACAAGGTCAAGCTGGGCGACGCGTTCTATGAACCGTTGCTGGCAGCGGACGGGCGCGAATGCCTTGCGATGGCGCGGGCGGAACGGCCCGATCTGATCCTGCTTGATCTGATCCTGCCCGACATGCCGGGGACGGACGTGCTGCGCGAATTGCGGGCTGATCCTACGACTCGGACGATCCCCGTCATCGTGCTGACCGCGGCCCGCGATGCCGACCAGCGGCTGGCCGCCTTGTCCGCCGGGGCCGATGACGTGATGTCCAAGCCGGTGTCGGATCAGGTGTTGATGGCGCGGCTGCGCAACCTCTTGCGCTCGCGCGGCGAAGCCGGGGTGCTGTCGTCAACCTGGGGGATGCCGGCGCATTCGGTGCTGGGCCTGGCCGAGGCGCCTGCCGGGTTTGAAACGCTGGGCATCGTGGCGCTGGTTGCCGCGCAGCCCGAAACTGCGCTGCGCTGGAAGCACGAGATGCAGGGGTTCTTGCGCGATACGCTGGTGTTGATGACACGCGAACAGGCGCTGGCGGTTTCGGCCCCCGGCGCGACGGGCGGTCAACCGGTGCCCGATGTCTTCGTCATCGAATCCGATCTGGATGGAGCGGGCGGCGGCCTGCGGCTGATGTCGGAACTGGACAGTCGGCCGGCAACCCGCCATTGCGCGACCTGCGTCATCACACCCGAGACCGATGGCGAACACACCGCGATTGCCTTTGACCTGGGGGCCGATGACGTGGTGGCGCGCGGGATCTGCGCGCGTGAGCTGGCGGTGCGGCTGCGCATCCTGATCCGGCGAAAACGGCAGGGCGACCTGCTGCGCGCGACGGTGGAAGACGGGCTGCGACTGGCGGTGATCGACCCGCTGACCGGCGTCTACAACCGCCGCTATGCGATGCCCCGGCTGGCGGGAATTGCCGCCCAGGCCGCGCAGGAAGGGTCTGATTTCGCTGTGATGGTGGTGGATCTTGACCGTTTCAAATCGGTGAACGACCGCTTTGGCCATGCTGCGGGCGACCGGGTTCTGTCAGAGGTCGCGCACCGTCTGTCCGAGAACCTGCGGATGAGCGATCTGCTGGCCCGGATCGGCGGCGAGGAATTTCTGGTCGCCCTGCCCCAGACTTCGATCGCCGATGCCGAACGGGTGGCCGAGCGGCTGTGCCAGGTGATCAGCGACCAGCCGATCCGGCTGCCGTCGGGCCAGGCCCTGCGGGTTACGGCCTCGATCGGGGTGGCGCTGGGATCGACCGAGGGCGCCGACCCCGACAAGGTGCCCGCGCTGATCGATCGTGCCGATCAGGCGCTGCTGCAATCGAAATCGGCGGGCCGCAACAAGGTGACCTTCAGCCAGACCGCCGCCTGACGGAGCCGACTCTAAGCCGCACCCGGCCTGGTGCCCGGCTAGTGGTCGTCTTCGTCGCGGTCTTTGCGACCAAACCGCGGCAACGCCTGCTCCAGACGGTCGGCAAACGCGGTGCGTTCGTCGGCGGTCATGGATTTCAACCGTTCGGCGACCAGGTCCCGTCCGGTTGCCAGAAGATCGGCATTGCGCGCGGCAATGGTCTGAATGGCGGCATCCAGTGCGGCGGGGTCGAACGGGTCGGCCCGAAGGACGGCAAGCAAGGCGTTGAAATCGCTGCGCATCCCTTGGCGATCACCGCTGACATCAGGGCGGCGGTCCACAAACGCCTTGCGCAGCGCCTTGCGGTCCTCGCGCGACAGCGCCTCGCTCAGCGGCCCAAGCCCAAGGTCGCGCGCACCGTGCGGCGGGCCATCACGCAAGAACGCCCCGGCGGCCAGTCCCGCAT
>JBATAV010000508.1:0-1640 GCA_049662025.1 Paracoccaceae bacterium
GCGGTCAGATCGATGTCGCAGTCATGGGCGAGAAGCTCGTCGCTTTCGGTCACCGCCTTGGCCACGATGCGCCCGTCGGGAGCGACAATGACGCTGCCGCCGATCATGTGGTGGCCGTCCTCGGTGCCGCATTTGGCAACCGACACGACCCAGGCGGAGTTCTGATAGGCGCCCGCCTGAACCGACAGATCGGAATGGAACTGCCGCAACTCGGCGCTTTCGCCGGCATTCTGCGAATTGCTTGATGGAGTGTTGTAGCCCAGGAGGATCAACTCGGCCCCCTGCAGGCCAAGTTCGCGGTAAGCTTCTGGCCATCGGCGGTCGTTGCAGATCAGCATGCCCATCCAGGCATCGAGATTCCGGAACACCGGAAAGCCGAGATCCCCCGGTTCGAAGTAATATTTCTCGAGGTGTTGAAAGCTGCGGGCGGGATCGAAATCGGCATGTCCGGGAAGGTGGATCTTGCGATACCTGCCAACAATCCGGCCAGCCCTGTCCGTGACGATCTGTGTGTTGAAGCGGCGACCTTCGGGGGTAAGTTCGGCATATCCCAGTGACAGCGCAATCCCGAGCACGCGGGCGCGTTCGAAAAGCGGCGCGGTTTCCGGACCCGGCATCTCGCGTTCGAACCAGGCCAGGATTTCGTCCCGGTCTTCGGTGTACCAGCGCGGGAAGAAGGTGGTAAGGCAGAGTTCGGGATAGACCACCAGATCGCAGCCCGCCGCGGCTGCCGCTTCGAGCAGGCGCAACATCCGGGCGACAACCTCGGTCCGGCTTTCGGCCTTCTGGATGGCGCCCATCTGTGCGGCACCGATGACAATGGATCGCATGGTTCAAAGGTTCCTTCGTCGTGGTAGCGCAACATGTCCGAAACGTCGTGAGCGGTTGTTTCTCGGATCTGGAAAAACTGCCTAGCCGCCTTCGCCGAGCGTTTGGATTTGGGCCTGCGCAGGCCGCGAGGTCAAGGTTGATCGGTTCAATCGGCTGAGACAAGGTTTCCCATCCGTCGATCTTTTGAATCTGGTTCTGGCCGGACGCCATCAGGGCCGAGAGGAGCATGGGCTGAAGTTATTGCTTTTGCCAAACATTTCACACTACCCCTGCGGAACAGGTTCCATCTGCGGCTGATCAGAATCCGTCTCCACCTATACCCCCGCGCAGTCGTAAGTGATCGCCGCCGCCGTGGCCCCGTTGTTCATGAACAGCCGGGGCGACAGGAATTGGGTGTTGGCGGCCAGCTGATTGAGGTCAAGGCGCCGAAAGGTAGTCAGCGGAGACGTAACCGGTGATCCGGGGCGCGGCGGTGAGAGAGACCTGGCACCAAAGCTGGCCCACTTCGGTCACGCAGGCGCGGCGCGTGAGCGGGGTTCCGTCGGGAAGGCCCAGAATTACCTTGTAGCCAAGCCCCGGGCCTGCCCGCAGCTTCAAGAGTTCGTCCGACCCGGCGCCTTTGACCACTGTGCGGCCAGCGGTCATTTCCACGCAACTGGCGACGAGCATCAGGGCGAGAAGAACCGGAAAGGCGGTGTGGCGCATGCTTGACCTCGATCATTTCCCTTTCATTAGACCGACATCGGGCCAGATCACAATCTGCTGTCATTGAATTTCGCGGAGCCAGGACTTTTTGCGACGATCACCGC
>JBATAV010000509.1:0-1654 GCA_049662025.1 Paracoccaceae bacterium
CCATTGCACCCCCTCAGCCTCGGCTCCACCCTGCCACAGCCACCAGTGTTGCGGGCGTTGCAGTCTGCCGATGTCATCCTGGCGATCGGCACCGAACTCAGCGAAACTGACACGCTGCTGTTCGAAAGCCGGCTCGATATCGGCGGCAAGGTGATCCGCATCGACATCGAGGCCCAGCAACTGGTGCGCAACGTCCTGCCAGAAGTGGCCATTTGTTCGGATGCCGGACTGGCCATGCACGCCCTGCACGCGGCACTGGCGGATTTTGCCCCCGATCAAACCGCCAACCGCGCCAAGGTTGCCGCGATGCGTCAGGATCTGGCCGCCCTCCTGCGCGCCGACTACCAGATCCATCACCGCTTTCTCGACGCCGTGGCCGAGGCGCTGCCCGGCGTCATCATCGTGGGCGATTCCACCCAGCCGGTCTATGGCGGCAACCTGAGTTACGAACCCGCCGCCCCGCGCGCCTATTTCAACTCCTCCACCGGCTATGGCACCTTGGGCTACGGTCTGCCGGCGGCATTGGGCGCCAAACTCGGCCGGCCGGATCGCCCTGTCGTGGCGCTGATCGGCGATGGCGGCCTGCAGTTTACCATCGCGGAACTTGCCACCGCTGTCGAGTTGCGGCTGCCAGTGCCTATCCTTGTCTGGAACAACCAGGGCTACGGTGAAATCAAGCGCTACATGGCCGACCGAGGCATCCCACAGATCGGGGTCGATATCTACACGCCAGATTTTCAGACCATCGCGCGGGGGTTCGGCTGTTACGCTGTCAAGGCGTCAGGCTTTCAGCACCTCAAAGCCGCGCTATCCGATGCGGCGCGCGCCGACGGGCCCACAGTGATCGAAATTGACGATGCCACGGCGCAGGGCTGGAAATAATCAACGGCTGCCGCGGTTGATGCTTTGTCGATCATGGAAATGAGGATCCAGAGCCGCCGAGAGATCGGTCTTTCTTGAGGTCGGCACACGCCCCCCTTTTGCCTGCCGGTCGGGAAGGCGCGGCCCACTTTCCCCTGTGCCATTTCCGCTCCATCGGGCTAATTTGCACAAATCGTCAGGGATTCCCCGCGTGGCTCCAAGGTGTTGGTCGGGTGGCATGAGCAAGCCCACAGCCCCGACCTGCCGCACGACGAACTGGCGCGCCGATCGAGCCATTGAGGCGCCATTGGTTCGAGCCCAATGGCGAGGGCCGTCCTGAAGCAGTGCGGATCGCGGCATATATGGTTTGACCCGCAAACGGTGTGGCTGGCTGAGCCCAGCGGAAAGCGGGGCCGTCCGGCCACGGTCACCGAGTGAGGAGGGTCAGCAAACAGTCCGGGGGACGGTTTGCCCGACGAACGCAATCCAAGCGTGCCTGCAAACCGTTGCCGGGCAACGGACGGTGGCCGAACTGCAGATCCGGGCCGCGATCCTGAACCGCTTTACGGCACTCGGAACACCGCAAACTCAACGCGTGGGATGAGTCCGTTCAAGGGAAGAGAACACTCGGCCGCAGGCTGATCTATGCAACAGAGCCCTGCAACACCGCCAAGCGTTTTCCCTATGGCGGGCTGCATGGCGGGTTATCCCATAATGACGGGCAAAACCTAAATGACTTCAAGGGTGATTGGCGGAGGGAACGGACTCGGATCCAACCTTCTCTTGTGGATGC
>JBATAV010000510.1:0-1796 GCA_049662025.1 Paracoccaceae bacterium
GGAAGAAGCCGTCGAACGCGAGGGCCAGACCCTGCCCGCCGTGCGCGGGCGGCTCTTGGCCACCGGCAAGCAGGCGGTGATGTATGCGGGCGCCCTGCCGCGTGATCCCGCCCGGGTGCTGTCGCCCGCCCGGCAAGGGGCAGAGCGCTGGCTGGATGCAGATTACGGGCTGATGGCGTTTGCCCCCGCCCGGATGCAGCTGTCGCCCGGAATGGGCCCGCCGCATATAAGGCTGGACCGCGCCGCGGAATTCCTGATCGGAGACCGGCTGTGACCGGCTTTGCCCTTTCGGATGCCACCGCGCGCGATACGGTGCCCCTTGCGCGCATCCTGGGCGACTGGCTGCGCGGCACGGGCTGGATTCCGGTCCTGCACAACCGGGGCGAAGACCTCTCGTTCCTGCGCCGGATGATCGCCAGCCACCGGGTTCTGGTGGCACGTGCGCCTGATCCGGTCGGCTTCATCGCGGTGAAGCAGGGCGATATCGCGGGGTTCTATGTGGCGCAAACTCACCGGGACCAGGGCATCGGCAAGGCCCTGCTGGATGCGGTGAAAACGCGAGAACCGCGCCTCGCGCTCTGGACGTTTCAGGCCAACACCGGCGCCATTGCCTTCTACACCCGCGAAGGGTTCATCGAAGTGGAGCGGACCGATGGCGCAGGCAACGAGGAACACCTGCCCGACGTGCGCATGATCTGGAGGCGTGAGGCATGAGCGATGACCCAAGACCGCCCCGGCCCTTCGTGCTGGAGGTGATGGACGAAGCCGACCCCGCCGCGGCGCCGCCGGTGCCCGACAACCTGCCCGAAGGCCATGCGATGCTGGCGGCGGGGCGGGTGGCCACGGCACCGGCCTCGGCGGTCTGGCGCCTCGCCGTCTGGGCCTTTGGCGCCTTGTTCAGCTTCTGGCTGTCGGTTTCGGCCTATGGCTTCGTGACCACGCTGCTGGCCGAAAACCCGATCCTGGGCTGGACGGCTTTCGTGCTGGTCGGACTGGCGGTGCTGGCGGCGCTGGCGTTGGCGTTCCGAGAATGGGCGGCCTTTGCCCGGCTCGCGCGGCTGGACGGTTTTCGCACCCATGCCGCCGAAGCGGTGGCAGGCGCCGACCTTGCGCTGGCCCGCCGTGTAACCGGCAACCTGACGCGGTTCTATGCAAACCGGCCCGATACCGCCTGGGGCCGCGCCCGGCTGGCCGAGCATGAGGCCGAAGTGCTGGACGCCGACGCGCTGGTGGCGCTGGCCGAGACCAGGCTGCTGGCGCCGCTCGATGCCCGCGTGACGGCCGAGATCGAGGCCGCCGTCGCCCGCGTGGCGGCGGTGACGGCACTGGTGCCGATGGCGCTGGCCGACGTGGCGGTGGCACTGTTTTCCAACCTGCGGATGATCCGCCGCATAGCCGAGATCTACGGTGGCCGCTCGGGCAGCTTCGGCAGCCTCGGGCTGTTGCGTCGGGAGTTTTCCTCGCTGATCGCCACTGGTGCCGTGGCGCTGACCGATGATCTGGTCGGCTCGGTCGCAGGTGGCGGTATCCTGTCGAAACTGTCACGCCGCTTTGGCGAGGGCGTCGTCAACGGCGCGCTGACCGCCCGCATCGGGATCGCGGCGATGGAGCTGTGCCGCCCCTTGCCCTTCCGCGCCGAAGCAAGACCCGGCGTTTCGGCGCTGACCAGCCGCGCCTTGGCCGGGTTGATCCCGAAAGCCAAGGGCAGCGCGGGGGCGGAACCGGAGTAGGGGGCCAGCCCCCTTGGCCTGCGGCCTCACCCCCGGAGTATTTCGAAAGGCGCAAATCTGCAGAAC
>JBATAV010000511.1:0-1897 GCA_049662025.1 Paracoccaceae bacterium
TGTTCGCGCCAGATGATCAGGCAGCCCGCCGTCACCACCAGCGCCGCACCGGCCAGCATCGCCCTGGTCGGGATTTCGGCAAACACCAGCCAGCCGATCAGCAGCGCAAAGATCATCGAGGCATAATCGAAAGGTGCTATCAGCGAGGCATCGGCCTCGCGGTAGCTGGAGGTCAGGAAGATCTGTCCCAGCCCGCCCAGCAGCCCGGCGCCGACCAGCAGGGCGGCTTCGCCCCGCGTCGGCCAGACCCAGCCGAAGGGAATGGTGGTCAACGACAGCGCCGTGGCGGTCAGCGAGAACCAGAACACGATGGTGGCGGTCCTTTCCTGCTGCACCAGCTTGCGCACGAAAACCTGTGCCAGCGCGGCAAAAAGCGCGCCGCCCAGCACCACCATGGCGCCGAAAGCCTCGGCAAAACCGGCTTCGCCTTGCGTCAGCACGGTCAGCCGCGGGTAGACCACGACCAGCACCCCCACCAGCCCCAGGGCAACGGCGGAAATGCGGAAAAGCCGCACCTCTTCGCCCAGAAACATCGCGGCGAAGATCACCGTCAGGATCGGTGCGGCATAGCCGATGGCGGTGACTTCGGGCAGCGGCAGGTAGCCCAGCCCGGCAAAGCCCAGGCCCATCGCCAAGGTCCCCATCAGCCCGCGCCACAGATGGCCGAACGGGTTGGCCGTCTTCAACCCGCCCGGCAGTTCGCGCCTCCAGATCAGCCAGCCGACGATCACCGGAATGGCAAAGGCCGACCGGAAGAACACCGTCTGCCCGGCGGGCACATGCTGGGTTGTCGCCTTGATCATCGACGCCATGGTGATGAAGATCAGCACCGAGGCGAGCTTGAAGGCAATTCCGTGCAGGGGGCGCATGGCGGGCTCTTGCTTGGGGCGGGGTCAGGGGCGTTTCGCTCTGGACGGGGCCCCGTGCCTAGGCTTTCCTATCGCAAAGGAGAATGCCATGCCGAAAGCGCCTCTTGCCGACAGAATTGATCAGGGCCGCGGGATCGTGCCCGCCGATCTGGTGCTGAAGGGGGGCCTTGTGTTCGATCTGGTCACCGGCGATCTGGTGCAAACCGATGTGGCGATCTGCGGCGATACCATCGTGGGGGTCTTTGGCAGCTACCGGGGCCGGCGCGAGATCGACTGCGCGGGCCGCATTCTGGTGCCGGGGTTCATCGACACCCATCTGCATATCGAATCGTCGCTGGTCACCCCGCATGAATTCGACCGCTGCGTTACCCCGCGCGGCGTGACCACGGCAATCTGCGACCCGCACGAGATTGCCAATGTCTGCGGGCTGACCGGCATCCATTACTTTCTGGACTCTGCGGCGCAGACCCTGATGGATATCCGGGTGCAGCTGTCGTCCTGCGTGCCCTCGACCCATATGGAGACCTCGGGTGCGCGGCTGGAGGCCGCCGACCTGGTGCCGCTGATGGACCACCCCCGCGTGATCGGGCTGGCGGAATTCATGAACTTTCCCGGTGTGTTGCGAAAGGATCCGGGCTGTCTGGCCAAGCTGCAGGCCTTTGAAGGCCGCCACATCGACGGCCACGCGCCTTTGCTGCGGGGCAACGATCTGAACGGCTATATCAGTGCCGGCATCCGCACCGAGCATGAGGCGACGACGGCGGAAGAGGGGCTGGAAAAGCTGCGCAAGGGGATGCGGGTCTTGATCCGCGAAGGCTCGGTTTCCAAGGACATGCACGCGCTCGCGCCGCTGTTGACCGAGCGGCATGCGCCCTATCTGTGCCTGTGCACCGATGACCGGAACCCCCTGGATATCGCCGAACACGGCCATCTGGACTACATGATCCGCACCCTGATCGCCCTTGGCTGCCCGCCGCTGGCGGTCTATCGCGCCGCTTCGCTCAGTGCCGCCGAGGCCTTCGGGTTGA
>JBATAV010000512.1:0-1564 GCA_049662025.1 Paracoccaceae bacterium
GGCACCACCAGCCCCAGCCCCGCCAGATAGGCGAGGACCGGCCCCAGCCCCGGCAGATCCGCGCGCTCGTTCGGCCAGCCCTGCGCCCAGAATGCCAGAACCGCGCCAAGCCCCGCCCAATAGAGCGCCAGCCGCAAGGGGCCAAGCCGCGCCCCTGCGCGCCCGACCCCGATCACCAGAACGCCGCTGACCAGCGCGTGCCAGGACAGCGGCGTCCAGACCAGCTGGAACGGGAAGGCGTCATACATCGTGCCGACGATCACCCCTTCGACGGTGAAGCCCATCAGTGCTCCACCCAGAAACGCCGCCCGGAACCCGTGCAGACCGCTCCAGCCGATTGCGCTGACCGCAAGGCCCGCAGCACCGGCATAGGCGACCACCGTCAACAGATGATCGCCCAGCGAAAAATCCGCCGGCGGGGCGGACCAGAACAGCATCTCCGAGGCCCAGTTGGCCATTGCCCCGAGGGCCAGAAGCGCAAGAAGGTACCGCAAGCTGTTCATTGCCGCACTCTGGAACATCGGGGGCGCTTCGGCTAGGGTCCCTGCGCCGATCAGACGGACCCTGACCATGCTGAAGACCCGCATCATTCCCTGTCTGGACGTGGCCGATGGCCGCGTGGTCAAGGGCGTGAACTTCGTCAACCTTGTCGACGCGGGCGATCCGGTCGAGGCGGCGCGCGCCTATGATGCGGCGGGGGCGGATGAGCTGTGCTTTCTGGACATCCACGCCACGGTTGAGAATCGGGGCACGATGTTCGATCTGGTGACGCGAACAGCCGAACAATGCTTCATGCCGCTGACCGTGGGCGGCGGCGTGCGCACACCGCAAGACGTGCGGGCGCTGTTGCTGGCGGGGGCGGACAAGGTGTCGTTCAACTCGGCCGCCGTGGCCAACCCCGATGTGGTGGCCGAGGCGGCCGACCGCTTTGGCGCGCAATGCATCGTGGTGGCGATCGACGCCAAGACCGTGGCGCCGGGCCGTTGGGAGGTCTTCACCCATGGCGGGCGCAAGCCAACCGGCATCGACGCGGTGGAATTTGCCCGCAAGGTGGCGCAAAGGGGGGCTGGCGAAATCCTGCTGACCAGCATGGACCGCGACGGCACCAAGGGCGGCTACAACCTTGCCCTGACCCGGGCCATCGCCGATGCTGTGCCGGTGCCGGTGATCGCCTCGGGCGGGGTCGGCACACTCGACCATCTGGTCGAAGGCGTGACGATGGGCCATGCCAGCGCGGTGCTGGCGGCCTCGATCTTTCATTTCGGCACCTATACCATTGGCCAGGCCAAGGCCCGTATGGCCGCCGCGGGCATTCCGATGAGGTTGACATGACCACGCTGCACCGGCTTGCCGCCACCATTGCCGCCCGCAAGGAGGCCGATCCCGACAGTTCCTGGACGGCGAAACTGCTGGCCAAGGGCCCCGAGAAATGCGCCGAGAAATTCGGCGAAGAGGCCATCGAGGCGATCATCGAGGCGGTGAAGGGCGACCGCGAACGGCTGACCTGCGAGGCGGCGGACGTGCTTTTCCATTTCCTCGTCATGCTGGCCGCGCGGGATGTGAC
>JBATAV010000513.1:0-3196 GCA_049662025.1 Paracoccaceae bacterium
GCCCGGCAGGCCGGGAATGAACCGACGGCGGCCTATGCGCCGCCGCCGATCGACGAGGTGGTGGCGAAGATCCGCGAGGCGAAGCCCGATGCGGTCTTTGCGCCGCATGTCGAGACCTCAAGCGGCATCATCCTGCCCGATGACTATATCGCGGCGTTGGCGGCGGCGGCGCATGAGGTGGGCGCGCTGATGGTGCTGGATTGCATCGCCTCGGGCTGCATCTGGGTGGATATGGGCGCTGTGGGGGTGGATGTGCTGATTTCCGCCCCGCAAAAGGGCTGGTCGGCGGCGCCCTCGGCCGGAATTGTCGTGATGGGGCCACGGGCCGAGGCGCGGCTGGAGGCGACCACGTCAGACAGTTTCGCGCTGGACCTGAAGAAATGGCGCAGCATCATGGCGGCCTATGAGGGCGGCGGGCATGCCTATCATGCGACGATGCCGACCGACGCGCTGGTCGGCTTTCGTGATGCGATGGCCGAGACGAAAGCGATGGGCTTTGCCGAGGCCATGGCGGCGCAATGGGCGCTGGGCCGGGCGGTGCGGGCGATGTTTGCCGCGCGCGGGGTGAAGTCGGTGGCGGCCGAGGGGTTCCAGGCGCCGGGCGTGGTGGTCAGCTATACCGCCGACCCGGCGGTGCAGAACGGCGCGAAGTTCCGTGATATGGGCTTGCAGATCGCGGCGGGCGTGCCGTTGCAGGTGGGCGAGGGGGCCGAGTTCCGCACCTTCCGCATCGGGCTGTTCGGCCTCGACAAGCTGGCCGATGTGGGTGGCACGGTGGTTCGGCTGGAACGCGCGGTGGAAGCGGTGCTGTAGCGCGAGACGAATTCCTTGCTTGAGGAATTCGGTCTTGCGGCGCCGTTCAGCGCACCCCCAACCCGGCGCGCATCATCGTGCGGCGAAGCGGTGCCATGGAATAGGCGGCGTCCAGCAGGCCCGCCCGCAGATTGCGCAGGGCCGGTGCCCCCATCATCGAGGCCCGGTTCAGCGCGTCGATGCCGGTGACGCGGGCTTGCACATCGGGGTGGCGGGCCTTGTGGTAGGCGTCCAGCATCTTTTGCGACCCGAGGTCATCGGGGTTGGCTTGTGCAAGATCGAGCAGAACCCGCAGATCGGCGAGGCTCATGTTCAGGCCCTGTGCGCCGATCGGCGGCACCACATGGGCGGCTTCGGCCATGAGCGCGGTGCGCTCGCCCGCCATCCGCGCCGCGATCCGGGAAATGATCGGCCAGATGGTGCGGCGGCTGGCCAGCGTCAGGGGGCCGAGGATGTGGCAGGAGCGGGCGGTCATGGCATCCTCGAAATCCGCAACCGGCAAGGCGGCGAGGCGGGCGACCTCGGGCCCGGTTTCCATCCAGACCACGGCCGAGGCAGGCTGGCCCTCGCGGTCGGGCAGCGGCACCAGGGTGAACGGGCCGCCGGACCGGTGGATCTCGGTTGACACATTGGCGTGCGGGATCGGGTGGGTGACGGCAAAGGCCAGCGCCTTTTGCCCGTAGCGCAGGGTTTTTACCGCAATGCCAAGCGCATCGCGCATGGCTGAGTCGCGCCCGTCGGCGGCGACAACCATGCGTGCCGCAACGGTGGTGCCATCCGACAGGGTGACCAGCGCCTGCGTCTCGCGGGTGAAGAGCCGGGTGGAGGCGGTGCCGGGGCGGAACGAGACGTTGGGCATCTCGGCCAGCCGGGCGGCGATTTCGCGGCGCAACAGCCAGTTGGGCAGGTTCCAGCCAAAGGGTTGGTCGGAAATCTCGGCGGCGTTGAACTCCTTGACGATGCGCGGGTCCGGGGTCGGGCCGCCGGCATCGACGATGCGCATGATCTGCAAGGGGGCCGCGAAGGGCAACAGTCGGTCCCACAGGCCCGCCGCCTGCAGGACGGGAACCGAGGGTTGCAGGAAGGCGGTGGTGCGCAGGTCGGCTCCATCGGCAGCTTCGGACGTGACGGGCGGCGTGGGATCGACGCAGATCACCGCAAACCCCGCCGCGCCGAAGGCTGCGGCAGCAGTCAGCCCGGCGATGCCGCCTCCGGACACAAGGATATCGGTGGTTTCGCGCATGGGGACCTGCCTTTCGGGTGAAGACCTAGCCCGGAAGCCGCGGTTTGGCGAGGCGTCAAAGCACCTCGCCTGACGCCAGTGGTCAGGGCAGGCTGATCCAGATGAAGATGACGAATATCACCGGCACCAGCGGCAGGGCTGCCAAGGTCAGCGCGACCGGACCCCAGATCTTGACGGCCAGTGCCAGAAGGACGACGGCCAGCACGATCAGCGCAAAGGCAATGCGCACGCCCGTTGTGGTGGGAAGGGTGGCGGGGCGCCGGGCCGGTTCGGAAGGCGACATGTCAGACTCCTCTTTGTCTGGGGCATCAGATGGACCTTTGTGCCACCTTTGGCGACGGGGCCAGATGACGCAGTGCGTCAGCCTGACGCGGGGTTAGTCGATCAGCTTGGCAAGGAAGTCCGAAAGATCGGTTGCGTGGTGGTGGATATGTGGGGCCTCGACCCTTTCAGCCGCGATATGGACGGTGCGCAGGCCCATCGCATGGGGGGCGGCCAGGTTGCGCGGATCATCCTCGAACATCGCGGCGCGCGAGGGGTCAAGCCCGTCCAGCGCAAAGACGGTCTCGAAAGCCGCGCGTTCAGGCTTGGGGCGGAAGCTGGCATGTTCCACCCCGTAGACCGCATCAAAGAGATCCGACAGCCCGCGCGCCAGCAGCACCTTGCGGGCATAGGGCGCATCGGCGTTGGTATAGACGATGCGCCGACCCGGCAGGGCGGCGATGCGGCGGGCCAGCGCCGGATCGGGCTGCAGGGGCGAGAAGTCGATGTCATGCACCGCGGCCAGATAGTCGCCCGGCTCGATCTGGTGTTCGTGCATCAGCCCCGCGAGGGTGGTGCCGTAAAGCGCCCAGTAGTGCCGCCGCAGGTGGTCGGCATGGTCGCGGCTGACCCCCAGCCGCGCCATCACCCAATTGGTCATCTTCGCCTCGATCTGGTCGAAAAGGCGCATCGCGGGCGGGTATAGCGTATTGTCGAGGTCGAAGACCCAGGTCTCGACATGGGCGAAATCTGTGTGCGGCATGCGACAGGTTTAGGCCGGGCAGACCGGTTTGGGAAGGCTTGATCGGGGGGGGCGCCGGGGCTAGGGTTCGCGGCGGGAACGGGATGTGACGGGAAGGCCGGGGAACAGTGCAGAAA
>JBATAV010000514.1:0-5145 GCA_049662025.1 Paracoccaceae bacterium
ACCCAGGACCGGGCCGGGCTTTACCGGGCACAAACGCCGCAGGCTTTTCGCTTTGACGCCATTCTGGCGGCGCATCGCGCCCACCCCGGCGACGCGCTGGATGATGTTCAGGTGGCGCGGGCGGCAGGACTTGACGTGGCCATCGTCGAGGGCGACGAAGACAATCTGAAACTGACCTTTCCGGGCGATTTTGCGCGAGGGGAGGCGATTCTGAGGGCGCGTTCATTGGATATCCGCACTGGCAACGGCTATGACGTGCATGCCTTTTGCGACGGCGATCATGTCTGGTTGTGCGGGGTGAAGCTGCCGCATGGGCGCGGGCTTCTGGGGCATTCGGACGCCGATGTGGGGATGCATGCGCTGACCGATGCGATCTATGGTGCGCTGGCGGCGGGCGACATCGGGCGGCATTTCCCGCCCTCGGACCCGCAATGGAAGGGGGCGGCCAGTTCTGTCTTCCTGACCCATGCGGCGGATTTGGTGCGGGAACGGGGGTTTGCCTTGTCGAATTGCGACGTAACGCTGGTTTGCGAACGTCCGAAGATCGGCCCGCATGCCATTGAAATGGCGTCTGTATTGGCGCGCATCATCGGGGTGGACACGGATCGGGTTTCGGTCAAGGCCACCACATCCGAACGCCTTGGCTTTACCGGGCGCGAGGAGGGCATTGCGGCGCTGGCAACGGCAACGCTGGTGAAGGCATGAGCCGCCTGATTGCCACCGTCTTCGGCGTCGGTCTGTTGCGGCCTGCCCCCGGCACCTGGGGCTCGGCGGTTGCCGTTGCACTGGGGCTGGCGATCGACCGCTGGCTGGGCTTTCCGGCGCTGGTGGGGGCGACGGTCGCGGTAACCGCGCTTGGCTTCTGGGCCTGCGCGCGGGTTTGCGGTCCGGGCGATGATCCTTCGGAAGTGGTGATCGACGAGGTGGCGGGGCAATGGCTGGCGCTGTTGTTCCCGGCTGCTGCCTTCTGGCACCGGGGGTTGGAGAACTGGGCGATCGAGGCCTACCCCGGCTGGGTCGCGGCCTTCGTGTTTTTTCGTCTGTTCGACATCTGGAAGCCGTGGCTGGTTGGCCGGGCCGACCGGCGCCACGATGCGGCGGGGGTGATGCTGGACGACCTTTGGGCCGGTCTTTTCGCCGGGCTGGCGGTGATGGTCGCCGCAGGGGTGGCGCATGGGATCGTGATGCGATGAGCCCCGCCGAAATCCTGCGCCGGGCCCGGTTCTGGGGTGTGAGCATCGCCACGGCGGAAAGCTGCACCGGCGGCATGGTGGCGGCTGCGCTGACCGATGTGGCCGGGTCTTCCGATGTGTTCGACCGCGGCTTTGTCACCTATTCCAATGCCGCGAAGGAACAGATGCTGGGGGTGCGGGCGGAAACGCTGGCCGCCCATGGCGCGGTTTCCGAACCCGTTGCGCGGGAAATGGCAGACGGCGCGCGGGCGGCATCGGGCGTGGGGCTGGCGGTTTCCATCACCGGCATCGCGGGGCCGGGTGGCAGCGACCACAAACCCGAAGGCCGGGTCTGTTTCGCGCTGGCCAAGAAAGGCATGCCGACCTGGGCCGAAACGGTGGAATTTGGCGCCCGTGGCCGTGCCAAGGTGCGCAAGGCAGCGACGGATCACGCGCTGGCGCTGTTGGGTCGCGCGTTGGAGTGATCGGCGCTGACCGGCCCTAGCGATACTGGTCGAAGAACCGGAGGATTTCGGTATTGGCAGCAATCTCCTGCGTCTTGCCGGTCTTCAGCCGCGCCTTGCGCCCGCCCGGCCAGTGATGCGCGCCGCCTGTCACCGTCATCAGCCGCAGGCGCACTTTCGACCCGGCCGACCAGTCGGTGACGGCGACCGAGGTGCCATCATCCACCGCGTCGATCTTGCGCGTGGTCTTTGCCAGGGGGCCCGGCTGGGCGTCGAGAAAGGCCTGCACCACCGCATCGACCGATGAGAAATCGGTTCTGGTCAGGCTGTCGTCGCCGACCCCGCCGCCATAGGGCACCATCGGATCGGCGGTGCCATGGATGATCAGCGCAGGGACCGGCCCCTTTACCCGGTTGCGCGCGGTATCCATCGTGCCCGACACCCCGGCCACCGCTGCAACCCGCCCCGGATTGCGCGACGCGAAGGTCTCGGCCATGATCGCGCCATTCGACATGCCGGTCAGGAACACGCGCTGACCATCCAGCCCGAAACGGGCTGAGGCGTCGGCAATCACCGCCTTCAGGAAGGCGTCGTCATCCACCCCGGCCTGGGCCGCGTAGCCGCAGCAATAGCCGGCGTTCCAGGTCAGCAGCCGGTCCTTGCCGCGCCGCGAGGTGCCGGCGGGAAAGACCACCGCATAGCCCCGAGCGGTAGCCGCCCCGCCAAGGTTCGAGGCGCGGGCGAATTGCGCCGGATTGCCGCCGCCGCCATGCAGCGCCAGGATCATCGGCGCGGCGTTCGGGGTGGCGGGCAGGTCGATCAGATAGCCCCGGTCGCCCAGCCGCACCTCTTGCATCTCGGCCAGCACGGGCCCGACCAGCACGGGTCCGACCAGCACTGGCCCGGCCAGAGCCAGAGCGACAAGCGACCAGAGGGCGGGAATCAGGCGGCGAAGAAGGGGCGTCATATCTGGCCTCCGGGTCGGGGTCTGGGCGATCAACGCCCGCGCCCGGCTTTTCCGTCGCAGCTATCGCGGCCCGTATAGCTGTGCCGCGCGGCGTTCGAAGGCGCGCACCACACGCTGCATCGCATCGTTGAAGACCAGCCCGATGATGCCTTGCAGAATGGCATTGCGGAATTCGAAATCGACGAAGAACTCGATCTCGCAGCCGCTTTGGGCAGGATCGGGCGGCTCTCGGAACGTCCAGGTGGATTTCAGGTGCCGGAACGGGCCGTCGAGGTATTCGGTCAGGATGCGGCCTTCGCCCGGCAACAGCGTCACCCGGCTGCCGAACCTTTCACGGAACACCTTGAAGCTGATCACCAGATCGGCCTCCATCACTTCGCCGCCGCCTTCCAGCGGGCGGCGCGAACGGATGCGGGCGGCGGAATTCCATGGCAGGAATTCGGGGTAACGCGCCACATCGGCCACCAGATCGTACATCTGCCGGGCCGTATAAGGCAGGTGCTTGGTTTCGTGATGTGTCGGCATTGGCCCCCCGGTGTCTTTCTTTCGCCAATGCCGCAGCGAAGATCAAGAGCAGCGACGATGCCGCGTCCTCCGGTTTTTTCTTCCCAAAGTCCGCGGAATCGGCCAGAACGACCGGGCTGGACAGGACCGAGGACCCCCATGCCGGACCGCCCCTATGTCATCGACCAGATGATCAGCGCCAAATCCATTGCCGCGCGGGTAGAGGAACTGGCACGCGAGATCACGGCGCATTACCGGGGCACCGACAAGCTGGTGGTGGTGGGGCTGTTGCGCGGCTCTTTCGTCTTCATCGCGGATCTGGTGCGCGAGATCGACCTGCCGGTCGAGGTGGATTTTCTTGAAGCCTCCAGCTATGGCGATGCGCTGCATTCCAGCCGCGAGGTCCGCATCCTGAAGGATCTGCGGGGCGAGATCGCGGGGCGGGACGTACTGGTGGTCGAAGACATCGTCGACACCGGTTATACCCTGACCCATGTCAAACGCCTGCTGGAGGCACGCGAGCCGAAGCGGCTGGAGATCTGCGCCCTGCTGGACAAGCCGTCGCGCCGTGAGGTTCCGATCAAGGCCACCTGGACCGGGTTCGAGATTCCCGATGAATTCGTGGTGGGCTATGGCATCGACTTTGCCCAACGCAACCGCAACCTGCCCTATATCGGCAAGGTGCGGTTCACCGGGGATGCGGCGTGAACTGGACCCGGCTTCTGATCCGGTCGAAGCGCTGGGCGGAACGACCGCCCTCGATGAAGCAGGTGGTCTTCTATGCCGGAATCATCGCGGCATGCCTTGCCATCGCGGGGTTCGAATGGCTGTTCGGCTGGCCCGCCTGGCTGACGGTCAATTCTTTGCGCAAACTTCCGTGAGGCCCTGACAGGACCCTCCGATCCGGGCTAGGGTGCCGCCAACCCGCTCAGGAGCCCACCATGCGCCTACTTCGCAACTTGTTGATTCTGGCCGTCCTTGCGGGCGGCGTGATGTTCTGGCTGACCTTGCCGAAACCGCTTGGCGCCAGTGAGGTGGCGGGGCTTCAGGGCGATGCGACCAAGGGCGAGCGCATTTTCTGGGCGGCGGGCTGCGCCTCGTGCCACATGGCGGTGGATGCCAAGGGCGACCAGCAACTGGTGTTGAAGGGTGGGCAGCGCTTTGCCTCGCCGTTTGGGGCGTTTCTTGCGCCGAACATCAGCCAGGACCCCGATCAGGGCATCGGCAAATGGACGTTGCTGGATCTGACCAATGCGTTGACGCGCGGGGTGTCGGCCACCGGCGAACATCTTTACCCTGCCCTGCCCTATGCCTCTTACACCAAGATGGCGCTGACTGACGTGGCCGACCTTTATGCCTATCTGAAAACCCTGCCCGCCGACCCGACCCCCAGCCAGCCGCATGAGCTGGGCTTTCCCTTCGATATCCGGATGTCGCTGGGCGGCTGGAAGCTGCTGTTTCTGTCCGATGACTGGGCGGTGCCCGGAAACCTGACGCCAACCGAGGACCGAGGCCGCTATATCGCCGAGGCACTGGCCCATTGCGGCGAATGCCATACCCCGCGCAACGCCTTGGGCGGCATGGACAAGTCGCGCTGGCTGGCGGGTGCGCCCGACCCGTCGGACCCCACCGGCAGGGCGCGCATCCCCAACATCACGCCCGCCAAGCTGACCTGGTCTCAGGCCGATATCGTGGCCTATCTGACCACCGGCTTCACCCCCGAGTTTGACAGCGTCGGCGGCCATATGGCGCATGTGGTCGAGAACTTCGGCAAGCTTCCGAAGGAAGATGCCGAAGCGGTCGCGGCCTATCTGAAGCGTGTAGCGCCGGTGCAATGACGGGCCCGGGCTGCGCCTCAGATCAGCAGGATATCCGCCGCCGTGACCACCGCGCCGGCCTGCAGGTCGGCGACCATGATCGCAGCGCCGGCACCATTGCCGTCGGCATCAAACCACAAGGTCCGGTCAGTGGTGTTGAAGATGAACCGGTCGTCGGCGTCCTGGGCGTTATTGTCGGCGCGGGTCTGGAACTGGTTGGC
>JBATAV010000515.1:0-10096 GCA_049662025.1 Paracoccaceae bacterium
AGGACCGTTCGGGGCCGCGACCGATGAAGGCCCCGTTGACCCATAGCCGATAGCGGCTGTCAGCCGAAAGGTGCAGGATCGCGGCCTTTGGCACGGCTTGAAGCGCCACATCGGCGCGGAAGTTCAAGTAGCACTCGGCCAGATCGAACGGATGGTCCGAGCCGATCCAGAAGGTGCCATCCGGTGCCTTCACTGCAGCGTGCCATATTGCGCGGCCAGCTTGTTGACCAGCCGGTAAGCGCGGATCAGCCGGGCGGGCGGGATGTCGGGCTGGATGAAATGGCCGCCGTTGAAGATGAAGCCGCCACCCGGCGCGTAGATGCCGAAGCGTTCGGTGATATAGTCATCCAGTTCTTCCCCGTCGTATTTCAACAGCCCGTCCACCACGTCCAATGAGCCATAGATCACGATCTTGTCGCCCCATTTCGCCTTGACCTCGCGCGGGTCCATGCCGGCACTTTCCTGCACCGGATGCCAGGAGGTGTAGCCCATCTCGATAATGTCATCGACGATCTGCAAGATGTAGCCGTCGGAATGCAGGTTCACCGGCATGCCGCGGCTGCGCGCGTGTTGCACGACGCGCATGGCATAGGGCTTGATAAGCTTGCGCCAGGAGGTGGGCGAAAACAGCATCGTACCGTTCGACCCCCAGTCGTCGCTGAGGGTCATCATGTCCACCCCCGCCTCGATCATCTGGTCGACCTGCACGCACATCCAGTCGGCATAGCGGTCAAACCAGGCCGCCATCCGGTCGGGCTGCCCGCCGAGGTTCATCCAGCAATTCTCGATCCCCAGGAAAGACGACGTGCCCTCGACCATCCCCCAGCAATGCGCCAGCACGCAGCGCTTGCCCTTGTGGTCGCGGATGGCGGTGGCGATGTTGGTACCGCCGAAATCATGATTCCAGTTCTCGAAGGTCAGCCATTTGGGGTCTTTGGGGTCTTCCAGTTGCAGCCCCTCCAACTCCATGATGTCGAACTTGCGGCCGTACTGGTTGGGAAAGGGCATCAACCCGACGAAAACGTCGATGCCGAATTCCTCGATGAATTTCTCGCGCGGGCCGTAGTCGGCCTCCAGCCGTTCGAGGAACTGTTTCTGGTAGAGCCAGCAGTCGATCGGGGTGCGGTCCACCGGTTGGCGGTTGATCGTGGCCATCACACGTTCCAGCGAATTCATCTGCGTTCCTCCAGCACCAGCATCCGCCGCCAATCGGCGATATCCACACCGTCGACAAAGGCCGAGTGAAAGCTTTCCCAATGCACCTGTTCCCATTCGGGGATCACGGTCTTGATCTCATCGGGGCATTTCTGGATCAGCTCGGCGTAGGCCGATTCCAAGAGGCGATAGCCCGAGGTTTCCGAAACCCTGTAGGTCGGGTGCGGGGCAATCAGCCCGTCTTCGACCATGGCGGCATCGAGGATGTCGGACATCTGGTGCAACAGTTCAAGCTTGCGGTCCCAGCCGGTGTCCAGCCTTGGCGCCTCATCGACAATGGCGGCCAGCCGCGGACCCATGCGGGGCAGGCGATGGAACATCTTGGTCAGCCATTTGTCGTAAGGGTAATAGGTGCGGTCCAGGAGGAAAGCCATCTGCACGCCCCAGCGCAAACTGCGGGCAAAGGTGGTGCTGGCGTAAAGCGTGTTGCCGCGCAGCAATGCGCGTTTCAGCGCATAGACCCCCATGCCCGAGAAATAGCGCGACCAATGCGCCAGGCGCCGCAGGCGGACGGGTTCGGGGTAATAGGCAGCAAGGGCAGTGCGGATGGCGGTGAAGCGGGCCGAAGGGTCGTGCCACAGTTCCCCGGCCACGACATGGGTGATGTCCTCCTCGGGGATCTTCAGCCATTCGGTCAGCGTCTGCGGCGGGCGGTCAAGACCGATGGTAGAGCGCAGATGCTGCTCCAGACTGGCCAGCGCCACACCTTTGGTGCGGGTATAGCCCTCGCGCAATTCACGCCCGCGCCAGACTTGCGGCAGGTGGGCGGCAAGGCCGTCTTCGATGGCAGCGCCCTTTGCGGCCGTCATCGCCTCGGGCAACAGGATGTTCACCCGCAACCCGAAGTGGTGGTCGGTGGAATAGCCGTCATCCAGCCGCAACACTTCCGAGCCATAGCCGAAGAACCCTGCCGCCATCTGCGCTGTCTCGGCCGGGAAACGGGCCTGCAACAGCGGCGACACGACCTCGTCCCAGAAGTCGTGGCTGTCGTCGATGATGGATCTGATTTCCGCCATGCCTCTCCTCCGGCTGCGCCCCCTACACGATGCCCGACGCGGCCCCCTTCACCTCTGGCCGCTCTTTCGCCACCCGCGCGCGGTAGCCATCGGCGCGATAGGCGGCGATCGGGTCATGCGCGCCGCCTTGCCGGAAGCGGGCCTCGGCCAGAATGGGCGAGACGTCGGTCAGATAGCCGATTTTCAGCATCCGATGCGCGGCCAGCACGTCATTCTCACCCTGCGCCGCGGCCAGCGCCGGACGGTCCACCAGAGACGCCTGAATGTAGGCGCGCGCGATCTCGATAGCCGAAGACATCAGGCTTTCGATCGGGTCGGTCACATTGTGGCTCTGGTCGATCATATAGGCCGGGCTGAAGCCCTTGGCCTCCCGCGCCTCGGCATCGACCAACTCGTTGAAAACGGCAAACAGCCGGAACGGATCGACGCTGCCCGCATCCAGATCGTCATCACCGTATTTGGAATCGTTGAAGTGGAACCCGGCCAGCTTGCCGACATGAATCAACCGCGCCACGATCTGCTCGATGTTCACGTTGGGCGCGTGGTGGCCAAGGTCCACCAGACACTTCGCTTTCGGCCCCAAAGTCTGCGCCGCGATCAGGCTGGAGCCCCAGTCGGAGATCACGGTGGAGTAGAAGGCAGGCTCATACATCTTGTGCTCAAGGAACATTTCCATGCCAGAGGGCAGCGCGGCATATATGGTTTCCATTGCCGAGATGTAGTTTTCGAACATTGCCGTCAGGTTTTGCTGGCCGGCAAAGTTGGTTCCATCGCCGACCCAGACGGT
This sequence comes from Paracoccaceae bacterium, assembly GCA_049662025.1. Taxonomy (GTDB): domain Bacteria; phylum Pseudomonadota; class Alphaproteobacteria; order Rhodobacterales; family Rhodobacteraceae; genus Pseudogemmobacter. The sequence goes on from JBATAV010000515.1 coordinate 3,019, forward strand.
CAGCGCAGGGGCGCCTAGCGCGCGACCGATCTCGATGCATTCCAGGTTATGCTCTACCGCCTGCGCGCGCGTTTTTGCATCCGCATTGGCCAGCGAGCCGAATTTGTAGCTGCGGGCCTGGCCGTCCTGATCCTGAAAGGTGTTCGAGTTCACCGCATCAAAGCCCAATTCGTACTGCGCCGCCTCCTGGCGCAATGCGTTGTAGTCGCTGACCTTGTCCCAGGGGATATGCGGGCTGACAGTTCGCGTGCCGCGGGTCAGTTGCTGAATCACCCCGCAATCGGCCAGCTTGTCGTGGATGTTGCGCGGTTCTCCCTTGCCGGGAAAGCGGGCAAACCGGGTGCCGCCGGTGCCGACGCCCCAGGTGGGCACGGCAACGGACCAGGCCATGGCGCGGGTGACCAAGGCGTCGATGTCGATACCGCGGCGGGCCAGATGGCGGCCGAGACTGCCGAAGTCGTCTTCATGCGCAGCTTGCGCCTTGGCGTTCAACGACCCGATCAGGTCAGCCGAGATCAGCACGGTCATGGGGCTACCTCGTAAACGACACGGCATTGCCGGCATCGACGTTCAGGAAATTCCCCGTCGATTTGGCCGACAGGTCGGAGGCGAAGAAATAGACGCCCTCGGCGATATCCTCGGGGAAGACCGAACGTTGCAAGAGGCTGCGCTTGCGGTAGTAGTCTTCCAGCTCGCCGACCGCGATCTTGTTCGAGGCGGCGCGCTGCTGGCTCCACTCGCCCTGCCATATCTTCGATCCGCGCAGCACCGCGTCGGGGTTCACCACATTGACGCGGATGCCCATGGGGGCACCTTCCAGCGCCATGCAGCGGGCCAGATGGATCTCTGCCGCCTTGGCCGTGCAATAGGCCGAAGCGCCGGGCGAGGCAGCAACACCGTTCTTGGATGAGACGAAAATCATCGATCCGCCAAGGCCTTGCGCCTTCAGGATCCGGTATCCTTCGCGGCCGACAAGGAAATAGCCGGTAGAGAGGATGTCGAAAGTGCGGTTCCACATCGCCAGCGTAGTATCTTCCACTGGCGCGGCCGATGTGATGCCGGCGTTGTTCACCACCACGTCCAGCCCGCCGAATTCGGCCACCGTGCGTTCCAGCGCGGCGATCACCTGCTCTTCGCGGGTCACGTCCATCACCACACCGCGCACCATGTCGCGGCCATAGCGTTTGGCAAAGCCCGCCACCACCTCGTCCAGCGCAGTCTGGTCGATGTCGGCCAGAACCACATTGCAGCCGTCGCGCAACAGCCGTTCGGCCGATGCCGAGCCGATGCCCCCTGCCCCGCCGGTGATGAAGGCGGCCCTTCCCCGCATCGCCTTCGGCTTTGGCATGCGCTGAAGTTTCGCCTCTTCCAGCAGCCAGTATTCGATGTCGAAGGCCTCCTGTTCCGGCAGGCCCTGGTATTCGGAAACGCCGGACGCTCCGCGCATCACGTTGATGGCGTTGACGTAGAATTCCGCCGAAATCCGGGCGGTTGCCTTGTCCTTGGCGAAAGAGATCATGCCGACACCGGGGATCAGGTAGATCACCGCGTTGGGGTCGCGCATGGCGGGGCTGTTGGGGCGCTTGCAGCGGTGGTAATAGGCGGCGTAATCGGCGCGATAGCCGTCGATCAGCGCATCAAGGGCGGCCTCATCGGCGTCTGCGGGCAGAATCGAAGGCTTGATCTTGGTGCGCAGGAAATGGTCGGGGCAAGAGGTGCCAAGCGGCGCGAGGGCGCCCATAGCGTTCGAATTCACGAAGTCCAGCACTTCTGGCGCATCGGTGAAATGGCCGGATTTCATTTCTGCCTTGGAAATACGGCCCCGGATCAGCGGCATCAACCGCCGCGCCGCCGCCTTGCGGTCGGAGTCGGACAGGGCCTTGACCTTCTCGCCGCCGAACACCGGGCGCTTGACGTTGGCGTCCAGCCAGAGTGCTGCCTTGTTGATGATGCGCAGGGTCTCCTCATAGCACGCTTTCGCCGTGGCGCCCCAGGTGAACAGCCCATGTGAGCCCAGCACAACGCCCTTCAGCGCCGGGTTTTCCTCGGCCATCCGGCCCAGCTTGATGCCCAGATCAATCCCCGGCCGCTGCCAGGGCAGATAGCCGATCTCGCCGCCAAAAACCTGCGCCGTCAGCCCGACCTGATCCTTCGCCGCCGCAATGGCAATGACGGCATCGGAATGGACGTGGTCAATGTGAACATGTGGCACAAACCCGTGCAGCCAGGTATCGATCGAGGGCGCGCGGGGGTTGAGGTTGAAGATGCAGTGACCCAGCGCCTCGACCATGGCATCTTCCTGATCAAGGCTGCGGTAGTGCCCGCGCAACGTCAGCAACTTGTCCATGCAAAGCGTGGCGAATCCGTCCAGCTTCATGCTGCCGATATCGCCGCCCGATCCCTTGACCCACAGCACCGTCACATCGGCGCCGGTCAGCGGGTCTTTGGCCGCCACCTTGGCCGAGGTGTTGCCGCCGCCGAAATTGGTGATCCGAAGGTCAGAGCCCAGCAGATTCGAGCGGTAGAGGAGCCTCCCCGGCTCGTCCAGCCTGGCGGCGTGGGCATCGTCCCATAGGGACGGAAGGGTGATTTCCTGGGTCATTCGATCCGGCATCGTCAGGGGTGGGTTTCACCAAAGGATACGGCGCAGACGCTCACAGTCAATCAAGAATGCGCATTCTGCGTCGCAGAGAATCTTCCGCAATGCAGCATTACGATTGATTATTGACGGATGTGAGCGATTCTAACTAGCGTGAGCGGATGCATGAACGTGAACGCTGGCAAATCATCCTGAACCGACTGCGCGAGCGGGGGCTTGTGCGCATCAGCGACCTTGCGGCACTGACCGACGCATCGGTCGCCACGCTGCGCCGCGATCTGGCCAAGCTGGAGGACAGCGGCCAGCTGCGGCGGGTGCATGGCGGAGCGGAATCCTCTGATGTGTCGGGGGCGAGCGAGCTGACCGCGACGTCCTTCGGCGCCAGCCAGACCATCCATGCCGAGGAAAAGCGCGCTGTCGCCGGTGCGGCCGCAGACCTGTGCGAGGATGGCGATTCGATCATTCTGAATGCGGGGTCGACGACCTGGTTCATGGCGCAGTGTCTGCGCCGGCACCGGATGCAGGTACTGACCAACTCCTGGCCGATCGCGCAGGAGCTGATTGCCAATTCGTCAAACCGAGTCGTCCTTCCGGGCGGAGAGCTTTACCGCGAGCCGGGAATCATCCTGTCGCCCTTTGACGAAGACGCAATCCAGCATTTTGCGGCGTCAAAAATGTTCATGTCCTGCTATGCGATCACCGCTTTGGGCGTGATCGAAAGCGATCCGCTGATCGCGCGGGCCGAGGCCAAGCTGCTGTCGCGCACCGACAAGCTGATCGTTGTCGCCGACAGCTCCAAGTTCGAGGCGCGCGGCAACATTGTGGTCTGCCCGCTGGCGCGTGTGACGACCGTGGTCACCGACACCGGCGCGCCGCAACAGATGGTCGATCATCTGTGCGCGGTGGGGGTGGAGGTAATCCTGACCGATCCGAAGAAAGTGAAAGTCCTGTCTGCGGCCTGACCCCGCAGCAGCGCAAACAAAGAGGGAGAAAGACAATGAAGATCGTGAAATTCTCGGGCCTGGCACTTGCTGCGGGGCTGACGGCGGGCCTGATGGGCACCACCGCGCTGGCCGAGGCGGTAACCGCCGCTCCGGGCCAGGAAGTGAATGCCGTACTGTTGCCGAAGTTCCTGGGCATCCTGCCCTTCGATCAGGCCAACCGTGGCGCGCAGGAAGCGGCGGCGGAGCTGGGTTCGACTGGCAAGCTGGAATATATCGGACCGACTCCCGAGAATTCCGCGGCCGGGCAGATCGAGATGTTGACCACGGCGACGACGCAAAAGCAGAATGTCGTCATGCTGTCGAACAACGCCGGCGACCAGATCGCGCCGACCGCCGAGGCGGCGCAGGCTGCGGGCACCAAGGTGGTGACCTGGGACAGCCCGATCCCGTCGGGCAAGGGCGAGACGGTGTTCGTGGCCCAGGTCGATTTCGGCTCTATCGGTGTCGTCATGGCCGATATGGCCTATGACCTTGCTGGTGGCTCGGGTGAATTCGCGGTGCTGTCGGCCAGCCCGGATGCCTCGAACCAGAACGCCTGGATCGAGGCGATGAAAGAGACGCTGAAGGGGGACAAATACAAGGACCTGAAGCTGGTGGATGTCGTCTATGGCAACGACCAGTCCGAGGAATCCTACAACCGGGCGCTGGGTCTGGTGGACAAATACCCGGACATGAAGGTCATCATGGCGCCGACCACCGTGGGCATCGTGGCCGCCGCCAAGGCGATGCAGGACGAGGGGTTGTGCGACAAGGTCAAGGTCTCGGGCCTTGGGCTGCCGGCCGAAATGGTCAGCTATTCGCTGAACGGCTGCGCGCCGCAATTCGCGCTGTGGAGCTTTGTCGATCTGGGCTACCTGACCTATCAGGCCAGCTACGCCATCGCCACCGGCGCCATCAAGGGCGAGGTGGGTGAAGAGTTCACCGCAGGTCGCATGGGCAGCTTCAAGATCGAGGAAGATCCGGGCCGCCCGGGCGCCAAGCGGGTGCTGATGGGGCCGTTCACCGTCTACACCAAGGACAACGTCGAAGCCGCCGCCAACTGAGGCGCGACGGCTTGACGGAGGCGACGGCTGGGGGGGCCAGCCCCCCCCCGCCCCCCCCCGGGATATTTGAACCAAGATGAAGGAGGGGGCGGTGCGCTGCCCCACTCTGTCTGGACCTGCGCGGAAGGACGTGTTGCCGTGACCGATCTGGCCGTATTGGAGTTGTGCGGCGTTTCCAAAAGCTTCGCCGCCACGCAGGCGTTGCGGGACATGAGCCTTGAGATCCTGCCCGGCGAGATTCACGCCATCGTGGGCGAAAACGGCGCAGGCAAATCGACGCTGATCAAGATCATGACCGGGGTGTATCAGCCTGACGCCGGGGAGATCCTTTTTGACGGCCAGCCGATCACCGTGCGATCGACGCAAGAGGCGCAAGGCGCGGGGATCGCGGCGATCTATCAGGAGCCGATGGTGTTTCCCGATCTGAACGTGGCCGAGAACATCTTCATTTCCAACCGCACCAAGGGCGCCTTCATGCGCTGGTCCGAGATGTACCAAGAGGCCGAAGCGCTGATTGCGCAACTGGGCGTCAGCCTTGACGTAAGGCGCGCGGCCAGCGGGTTGACGCTGGCCGAACAGCAGACGGTGGAGATTGCCCGCGCGCTGAGCCTGTCGGTCAAGGTACTGATCATGGACGAGCCGACCGCCAGCCTGTCGGCACATGAGGTGGCGCGGCTCATGGCGATCACTCGCGCGCTGAATGACCGCGGCGTGGCGGTGATCTACATCTCCCATCGGCTGGACGAGATCTTCCGCATTGCCGACCGGGTGACGGTGATCCGCGATGGCCAGCACATTTCCACCAGGACCATCTCCGAGGTTACCGAAGACGGGCTGGTGCATGACATGGTGGGGCGGGCACTGGAATCCTTTGCCGTGAAGACTGACGCCAACCCGCATGGTGAGGTGCTGCTTTCGGTCAAGGGCCTTGGCCGCGCCGGCGTGTTTCAGGGCGTGGGCTTTGATCTGGCCAGGGGTGAGGTCCTTTGCCTTGCGGGCCTGGTCGGCGCACGGCGGACGGATGTGGCGTTGGCCCTCTTTGGCATCGCGCCCGCGACCGAAGGGCAGATCACGCTGGACGGCCAGCAGGTCAGCATCCGCACCCCGCGTCTGGCGATGGATCTGGGCATCGCCTATGTCTCGGAAGACCGGCGCAAGCTGGGGCTGGCGATGACGCTGCCGATATTTGCCAACATCTCGCTGGCCGTCTTGCGCAAGCTTCTGGGCGCCTTCGGCCTGATCGACCGCAAGGCCGAGATCGCGATGGCCGAGCGCTATCGCCAGCAACTGGCGATCCGCGCCGCCGACACGGGCGTCGAGGTGGGCAAGCTTTCGGGCGGCAACCAGCAGAAGGTGATGCTGGCCAAGTGGCTGGAGACCAGGCCGCGCATCCTGATCTTTGATGAGCCGACGCGCGGGATCGACGTCGGCGCCAAGGCCGAAGTCCACAACATCATCCGCAGGTTGGCGGCGGAAGGCGTGGCGGTGCTGGTGATCTCGTCCGACCTGCCCGAAGTGCTGGCGCTGGCCGATCGCGTGCTGGTGATGCGCGAGGGGCGGCAGGCCGGCATCCTGCCCATAGAAGGCGCCAGCCAGCAGCGGGTGATCAGCCTGGCTGCCGGGCAGGCGGAAAGGACGGCAGCGTGACGCAAGCGTTCGGCCACTGGTCGCCCCAGACCCTGCGCCTGATCGCGCTGGCCTTGGCGCTGCTGGCGACGGTGCTGTTCTTTTCCACCCAGATCGACGGCTATCTTTCGGCCCGCATGTTCAACCGGATATCGACTTCGGTCGCGGTGGTTCTACCGGTGGCAGTGGGGCAGGCGATCGTGGTGATGACGCGCAACATCGACCTGTCGGTCGGCTCCATTCTGGGCGTGGTGGCCTATGTCACCGGCCAGAGCCTGGGCCTGGTGCCGGATCTGCACCCGGTGCTGGTGCTGGCAATGGCCATGGGCATCGGGGCGTTGGCGGGGGCGGTGAACGGCGTGCTGGTGGCCTGGGGGCGGGTGCCCTCGATCATCGTGACCCTGGGCACGCTGGCCTTGTTTCGCACCTTTCTGGTGGAGTATTCGGACGCAAAGACCATCACCACGGCCAGCCTGCCCAAGTGGCTGGTCGATCTGCCGCAGGTCACGGTGTTTTCGGTGGCCGGGCTGGATGTGCGGGTGACAGCAATCCTCGCCGTTGTTGCCTGTGCGGTCGTCGGGCTGTCGCTGGCCCGCCTGCGCGGGGCGCGGCGGTTCTATGCGGTGGGATCCAACCCGGACGCCGCGGTGATGGCGGGGATCAACGCCGCCCGCGTGGCCTTTGTGGCCTTCGTGATCTCGGGCGCGCTGGCGGGGCTGTCGGGGTTCATCTTTTTGGCCAAGTTCGGCAACATCACCGTTGTTGCCGGCATGGGGTTCGAGTTGAAGTCGGTGGCCGCGGTGGTG
>JBATAV010000516.1:0-16124 GCA_049662025.1 Paracoccaceae bacterium
CGAAATCGACCGGGCTGCCGTCGATCGGCCGCCACTGGCCATCGCCCAGATCGGTCTCGCCCGGCCCGGCAAAGAAGGTGCGCAGATCGCGGCTGATGTATTCATTGCCGCGCGCCCGGTTCACCACATTCCCGGCATCGTCGGTCTCGGTATAATCGAATTCGGTCTGCTCCAGCGCCACGCCGTCGATGGTCATCGCCTTGCCGGTCAGCCGGTCAAACCCCCGCACATTGCTGTGGCCGCCGTCATCGCGGCTTAGCCCAAAGGCAAAGGTATCCAGCCCGCTGGCCAGAAGCTCGCTGAAGCTGGCATGATCCTCGGCGCCGGCATCAAGGGTCTGCATCACCGTCGGGTTGCTGTCATAGCTTTCGACCCATTCGGTTTCGGAATTGATCCGGGATTGAAAGAACAGCCCCTCCTGATCGAAATCCGCCCGCCACTGGTCACCGGGGGCATCGCCCTGGCAGCGATAGTAGTTCGACACCCGGCAGGCCTTGGATTGCACCGTCAGGAAAATCTCGCACCCCTGCGGCGCGGTCCAGGTGCCGGCAAGGGCGGGCCCTGCAAGGGTCGCAAGAAGCACAAGGGCAAGGGTCGTTCGCATCGCCGTTTCGCCTTTTTGGTTTTCAGTCAGCATTGCTGATCTGTTTTTTCGCCGCTCCACTTCCAGGCGCTTTTTTGCGGAAGACGCAAGGTAGACGCCCGGAAGACCTTTTCAAGACAGCTATTCCGCCGCCACCGCACCGCTTTGCGCCAGGTAGCCCAGGATCGCATCCGCCGCCTCGCGGCCGTCGCGGATGGCCCAGACCACAAGGCTTGCGCCTCGCACGATATCGCCTGCCGCATAGACGCCGGGCAGGCTGGTTTCATGGGAGCGGAAATCCGCCTTGATGGTGCCCCAGCGGGTCACCGCCAGATCCGGCACGCCCCAGAGCGTGGGGATCGCTTCGGGGTCAAAGCCCAGCGCCTGAATGACCAGATCGGCGGGCTCCACATAGTCGGCCCCCTCGATCACCTCTGGCGCCTGACGGCCTGTGACATCGGGTGCCCCAAGTCGCATCCGCTGGACCATCACACCCTCGACTTCGGCGCCGCCGGAAAACCCCTTTGGCGCAGTCAGCCAAACGAAGTCCACGCCCTCCTCCTCGGCATTCGCCACCTCGCGCTGGCTGCCCGGCATGTTGGCCCGGTCGCGCCGATACAGGCATTTGACGCTTAGCGCGCCTTGCCGAATGGCCGTGCGCAAGCAGTCCATCGCGGTATCGCCGCCGCCGATCACCACCACCCGCTTTCCCGAGGCGTCCAGCTCTCCACTGTCAAACTCCGGCACCTCGTCGCCAAAGCTCTTGCGGTTGCTGGCCGTCAGGAAATCCAGCGCCTTCACCACGCCGCGCGCGCCCACGCCGGGGCATTCGATATCGCGCGCCTTGTAGACGCCGGTGGCGATCAGCACTGCATCGTGTTGGCCGCGGATGGCGTCAAAGGTCAGGTCCACGCCCACATTGCAGTTCATCACATACTGAACGCCGCCGTCGCGCAGCTGGTCGTTGCGGCGCAGCACCACGTCCTTTTCCAGCTTGAAGCCGGGGATGCCATAGGTCATCAGCCCGCCCGCGCGATCATAGCGGTCATAGACCGTGACCTGCACACCCGCGCGCCGCAGCACATCCGCCGCCGCCAGCCCCCCCGGCCCGGCGCCGATGATGCCCACCGACTCGGCCCGTTCGACATGCGGGCGGATCGGCTTGACCCAACCCTCCTCCCACGCCGTGTCGGTGATGTATTTTTCCACGGCGCCAATGGTCACGGTGCCATGCCCGGCCTGTTCGATCACGCAATTGCCTTCGCACAGCCGGTCCTGCGGGCAGATGCGACCGCAGATTTCGGGAAAGGTGTTGGTGGCCTGGCTCAGCTCGTAGGCTTCTTGCAGGCGTCCCTCGGCAGTCAGCCGCAGCCAGTCGGGGATGTTGTTGTGCAACGGGCAATGTGACTGGCAATAGGGCACGCCGCATTGGCTGCAGCGGCTGGCCTGTTCGGCGGCCTTTGCATCGGCGTACTCGCGGTAAATCTCGTGGAAGTCTCTGGCGCGCGAAGATGCGTCACGCTTTTCCGGCATTTCCCTGCCCAGGGTCACGAATTTCAGCATTTTCTGCGTGGCCACGGCTGCGACTCCATTCAAGGATTTCCGAGCAACCGTCCTACTTCCCTTCCGGGCGAAATAAAAGTCAGTATAGTTTACCTATTTGCGAGTTTATGTTGCCCCACCGCACCAAAATTCACAGATTCCAAGAAAATTAGGGCAGAATATCTTACCTATTTGTCGCGCTGACTCAAAAAGCCTCACCGATTCGCTGGATTTAGTTCAGGATCCCGGCCGCCGTCATGGCCAGAAGCATCCCGCCGAAAACGATGCGATAGATCGCAAAGGCGGTAAAGCGATGGGTGCGGATATAAGCCAGCAACCACTTGACCGCGACAAAGGCAGTCAGCGTCGATACTAAGAAGGCGATGCCCAGCGACGACCAGTCCCCCTCGGTCGTGCCATGGCGGAACTGGCTGAGCAATTCATAGCCGCTGGCCGCATACATCGTTGGAATCCCGACCAGAAAGGCAAACTCCGTCGCCGATGCCCGGTTCGATGTGCCCAGCAGCATCGCCACAAAGATCGTCGCTGCCGAGCGTGAGGTGCCCGGAAATATCCCCGCAACCACCTGCGCCAGACCCACCGCAACAGCCACTCGCAAGGTAATGGCGGTGCGATCCGTCATCCGCGCGGCCAGCGTTTCGGCCAGGATCATCCAGACCCCGCCCACCACCAACGCCCAAGCCACCGGCTGAATCGTCGTCGGCAGCTCGAACCCCAGTTTCTTGACCACAAGGCCCAACACTGCGGTAATCAGAAAGGCGATGGCCAGCTTGCTCAGGTAATCCCGGTTCTCGGGCAGCCGCCAATCCACGATCAGACCGACGATCCGCCGCCAGTAGATCAGCGTCACCGCCAGAATGGCCCCAGCCTGAATGACGATGTTGTAAGTATCCGACCGCGCGCCCAGCCAATGCTCGGCCAACAAAAGATGCCCGGTGCTGGAGATCGGCAGGAACTCGGTAATCCCCTCGATCACGCCCAGAAGGACGTCGTTCAGATATGACACGGCCTCGCCCCTTCAGGATCAGATCGCAGGATCACGCCTTGCGCAGGTTCTTGGCCGAATCCTTGATCGCCGCGTATTGCCCCGAAGGCCTGAAGCGCCACAGGTATTCCGGCAGCACGGCATCCATAGAGGTCGGCTGAATCCCCAGATCGGCCAAGCCCTTGGCACCCGGCGCCACCACGTTGTCTGTGCCCAGACTGTTCAACTGATCGCGAGTGATGACCTTGTTGGTGATCAGGCCCATCGTCACCGCCTCGACCATGTCGAAGCCGAAGGCCATGACTTTCATCACGAACGTCGGCACATTCAGCACCAGCCGCTTGCGCTGGATCACGCCCAGCATCTTCGTCATCAGATCGCGGAAGCTGGCGACATCCGGCCCGCCCAGCTCATGAATCCCCGGCGCGGCCTGGCCCAGAACGCCCTTCACCGCCGCCTGTGCCACATCATCGACGTACACCGGCTGAAACTTCGTTGCGGCCCTAGCCACTGGAAGCACCGGGCCCAGCTGGGCCATGGCGCCGAATCTGTTGAAGAACCCGTCCTCGCTGCCGAAAATCACCGAAGGTCGCAGGATCACAGCACCGGGATAGGCGGCTTTCACCGCCGCTTCACCCTCGGCCTTGGTGCGCCCGTAGATCGAAGCGGCATCCTCAGCCGCCCCGATGGCCGAGATATGCACCAGCTGCGCAACGCCCAGGCCGGCTGCGATGCGGGCGATGCGCCCAGCACCTTCAACCTGCACGGCGGCAAAATTGTTCTTCCCCCCGCGTGAGAAGGTGCCGACGCAGTTCACCACCGCATCCGCGCCCTGCATCACCGAGCGCACGCTTGCATCATCGCGGATGTTGCAAAAGACCGGTTCCACCTGCCCCGGCACGCCGTAGGGCTTGACGAACAGCGCCTCGTTCGGGCGACGGCAGGCGACGCGCACGCGCCAGCCCTGTTTCGCCATGCGGCGTGCTATATAGCGGCCGACAAAGCCCGCACCGCCATAGATCGTGACCAGCTTGCTCATCGCCAGGCTCTCCCGTCAGGGCTGAAAACACTGGCGAATGAATAGCCGCCCGGCGCGATGCCAGCAAGACCAAAGGGCCGCGACGAATTTTCACCTGCCCCGCTCGGCCCATGTTGACTCCGCCGATTCTGCCCATTACATCGCCCCTCACGACCTGCCCAGGTGGTGGAATTGGTAGACGCGCTGGCTTCAGGTGCCAGTGTCCGAAAGGACGTGGAGGTTCGAGTCCTCTTCTGGGCACCATTACCCTGCGAGGCCACCCTTCGGGGTGGCCTTTCGGTTTTCCGCACCCCGACTTTGTCCCCCACGTCGGTTGACCGGGCGGGGCCTTGGGTCTAATCCGGGCCAGACCCCAAATGCGGAAGCCCCCCTTGACCATTCACCTGTATCAAAACGACCTTCCCGATGGCCTGACCCTTGGCCAGATCGTCGCCATCGACACTGAAACCATGGGCCTTGACCCGCGCCGCGACCGGCTGTGCGTGGTGCAGTTGTCGGATGGCGACGGCAACGCGCATCTGGTGCAGATTGCGTTTGGCCAGACCTCTGCGCCCAATCTGGAACGCCTGCTGACCGATCCGGCCACGCTGAAGCTGTTTCACTTTGGCCGCTTTGACATCGCCACGTTGCGCCAGGCCTTCGGCGTCACCACCGCCCCGGTCTGGTGCACCAAGATCGCGTCCAAGCTGATCCGCACCTTCACCGACCGGCACGGGCTGAAATATCTGCTGGCCGATCTGGTCGGCGTTGATGTCTCCAAGCAGCAACAGACCAGCGATTGGGGCGCTGAAACCCTGTCCGAGGCGCAAAAGGAATATGCGGCGTCGGATGTGCTGTACCTGCACGCGCTGAAGGCCGAGCTTGAGGCCCGTTTGATCCGCGAAAACCGGCTGGAACTGGCGCAGAAGTGCTTTGCCTTCCTGCCGACGCGGGCCGAGATGGACCTTCTTGGCTGGAATGACACCAATGACATCTTCACCCACTGACCACCTTTCCGTCGCCCGCCGCGTCATAAGGCGCGAGGCCGAGGCGCTGGTCATGCTGGCCGACAGCCTCGACGACAGCTTTGCCCGCACGGTGGATCTGATCGGCAAGGCCACCGGCCGCATCATCGTATCAGGCATGGGCAAATCGGGACACGTCGCCCGCAAGATCGCCGCCACCTTTGCCAGCACCGGCACACCGGCGCAGTTCGTCCACCCGGCCGAGGCCAGCCATGGCGACCTTGGCATGGTCACCACGGCAGACGTGCTTCTCGTGCTGTCCAACTCCGGCGAAACGCCGGAATTGGCCGACATCGTCGCCCATTCGCGGCGGTTTTCCATCCCGCTGATCGGCGTGGCCGGGCGCAAGGACAGCACCCTCTTGCGCGAATCCGACGTGGCGCTGCTGCTGCCCCCCGCCCCCGAGGCCTGCGAAAAGGGCATCGTCCCCACCACATCCACCACCATGACGCTGGCCTTGGGCGATGCGCTGGCCATCGCGCTGATGGAACACCGCGCCTTCTCGCCCGACCAGTTCCGCGTCTTTCACCCCGGCGGCAAGCTGGGCGCGCGCCTGCTGCACGTCCGCGACCTGATGCACGCCGACCCCCCCCTGGTGCGGGCAGACGCCCCGATGAGCGAAGCCTTGCTGGCCATGACCCGCGCGGGATTTGGCGTGGTTGGCGTGACCGATGCCAAGGGTCATCTTCAGGGCATCGTCACCGACGGGGACCTGCGCCGCCACATGGACGGCCTTTTGGCGCTGACTGCCGGGCAGGTGATGACGCGAGGGCCCCGCACCACGCCGCCCGAAGATCTGGCTGTCGAGGCGCTGGCCCTGATGAACGATCGCAAGATCACCTGCCTTCTGGTTACCGACAATGCCGGAACGGTGAAGGGCGTGTTGCATATCCACGATTGCCTGCGCGCCGGCGTGGCCTGAGATGCCGATGGCGCGGGCCGATTTCCATTCGCGTCTGGTTGGCTGGCTGAAGGTGGTCTTGCCGCTGGCAGCGCTGGCCATCCTGTCCACCCTGTTCCTGCTGGCCGACCGGATCGACCCGACCGCCGCCATTCCCTATGCCGAGGTCGATGTCAAAGACCTGGTCCGCGACCCGCGCATGACCGCGCCGGCCTATGCCGGCACCACTGCCGATGGCGCGGGCATCACCCTTTCGGCAACCGAAGCGCGCCCGGCGTCGGGGGAACAGGCCGCCGCCGCCTCGGGTATGGTGGCACTGGTGGAAACCCCCGACGGCCAACGCATCGACATTTCCGCCCAGCGCGCCGAATTCGACAGTGCCGGGCAAGTGCTTACCCTGGCCGATGGGGTCAGCCTGACAACGGCCTCCGGCTACCGGATCGAGACCATGTCCATGACCGCCCGGCTGGACCGGACCCTCATCGAAAGCAGCGCACCCGTTCAGGTGACCGCGCCGATGGGCAAGCTGGATGCCGGAAGTTTCACCCTGACGCAGGATCGCACAGACCCCGCAGCCTATCTTCTGGTTTTCAACGGCGGGGTTAAGCTGATATACCAACCCGGCGGGCAAGCCCCGTGACCACAGGCAGCAGCATGGCGTTTTTTACCAGAACATTGGCGGCAGCAGCCCTTTTGGGCGCCCTTTGCGGCCCCGTCGCCGCGCAACAGGCCAAGATCGCCTTTGGCGGATTGTCACAAGACACCACTTTGCCGGTCGAGGTTCAGGCCGACAGCCTGTCAGTGAACAACGCCGATGGCACGGCGGTGTTCGATGGCAATGTGCTGGTCGGGCAGGGCGAAATGCGCATGGCCGCCGCGCGGGTCAAGGTGGAATACGGCAAGGACGGCAAGTCGATCGCCCGACTGCACGCCACCGGCGGTGTCACCATCGCCAACCTGGCCGATGCGGCCGAAGCAAAGGAGGCGCTTTACACCATCGACAGCGGCACGATCGTGCTGACCGGCGATGTCTTGCTGACGCAAGGCCAAAGTGCCCTTTCCGGCCAGAAGCTGACGATCAACCTGAAAGATGGCACCGGCGTGATGGAAGGTCGTGTCGCCACCACCTTCGTACCCGGCGGCAACTGATGGCGGCTGCGCGCCCTGATCTGAAGGTGACAGAAGGCTCTCAGGGCCTGCAGGTGCGCAACCTGCAGAAATCCTACAAGAAACGTCCCGTCATCCGCAATGTCAGCCTGGACCTGCGCCGGGGCGAGGTCGTGGCTCTGCTAGGCCCCAACGGCTCGGGCAAGACAACCTGCTTCTACTCGATCGCCGGGTTGATCACGCCGGAAGGCGGCCAAGTGCTGATCGATGGCAAGGATGTCACCGCTCTGCCGATGTATCGCCGCGCCCGGCTGGGCATCGGCTATCTGCCGCAAGAGGTTTCCATCTTTCGCGGCTTGTCGGTCGAAGACAACATCCTTGCCGTGCTGGAGATCACCCATGACGACCGCCACAAGCGGCGCGAGCGTCTGGAGGAGCTGCTCAGCGAATTTTCAATCACTCACCTGCGCCATACGCCCGCACTCGCGCTTTCCGGTGGCGAGCGGCGGCGAGTCGAGATTGCCCGCTGCCTGGCCGCCGACCCCAAGTATCTGCTGCTGGACGAGCCCTTTGCCGGAGTTGATCCGATCGCCGTCGGTGAAATCCGCCATCTGGTGCAGGATCTGCGCAGTCGGGGGATTGGGGTTCTGATCACCGATCACAATGTACGCGAGACACTGGATATCGTGGACCGCGCCTATATCCTGCACGACGGCAAGGTGCTGATGTCAGGGACAACCGACGAAGTCGTCCGGGACGAGATGGTCCGCCGCGTCTATCTGGGCGAGAACTTCCGGATCATTTGATTTTCCGTTCCGATCCTGTTGACAATGACGCCCCGGCTGATCCCAAATGAATGGGATGAGCGCGTCATTCGCACCCCGTCTTCAAGCCAAAGCGGCTGCGCCCACAGCCCCGCCTTCTTGCGGGCGTGAACATCATTGCCCACCTATCAAAGTAGACCCAGGCGACGCGACGTTGCGTCACTTGGCACCTCATCTGCACTCGCAAAGGAGACATCATGCGCTACCAGATCAGTGGAAAACAGATCGACATCGGCGAGGCTCTCCAGACGCATGTGAAAGCCGAGCTTGGCGAACTGGTCGAAAAATACGCCCAGCGCCCGACCGAATGCATCGTGGTTTTTTCCAAGTCCGCGCATGAGTTTGTCTGTGAAACGACCATTCACCTGTCCACCGGCCTGACCGCACAGGCCAAGGGCCATGCGGTCGAGATCTATGCCGCTTTCGAAAGCTGCCGCGAGAAGCTGGACAAACAGTTGCGCCGCTACAAGCGGCGTATCCGCAACTATCATAGCGATCGCAAGGGTCCTGTTGAATTCGGTGGTGGCTCCGCGTATATCCTCGCCGCAACCGAGGAGACCGACGACGCTGAGCCCGACAGCCTGCAACCCGTGATCATCGCAGAGATGGAGACGAAGATCCCTTCGATCACCGTCGGCGAGGCCGTGATGCAGATGGAACTGGCGGGACAGAAGATGCTGGTCTTCCGTAACGAAGGAAATGGGGGCGTGAACGTGGTGTACCGTCGCGAAGATGGCAACATCGGCTGGATCGACCCTCGCAACAGCAGGTAACAGCGCGGCCAAGCAGGCCCGCAGGATCAACGCCCACTCATGGATCTATCAACTCTACTCGTTCCCGGCGCCGTTCGCGTGGTGGGGCAGTTCACGTCGAAGAAGCGGCTGTTCCAGGAACTGGCTGAAATCGCAATGCAGGCGCATGGCATTTCGGCGGCGACGGTCGTCGACGGGCTGCAGGAACGTGAGACTCTGGGGCCAACCGGCGTGGGGCACGGCATCGCGCTGCCACATGCGCGGTTGGAGGATCTGAACCGGATCGTCGGTATCTTCATCCGTCTGGAAAAGCCTTTGGACTATGACAGCGTGGATCGGCAGCCGGTGGATCTGGTGTTCGGGCTGCTGGCACCGAAGGATTCGGGGGTGGACCATCTGAAGGCGCTGGCGCTGGTCAGCCGGACGATGCGGGATCCGGGGGTGGTGGCGAAGCTGCGGGCGAATTCCGACCCGGGGAAACTGCATGCGATCCTGACCGCGGCGCGGGCGCCTGCGGCGGCTTGAGCAGGGGGCGTCCCGAGTCGGGACGCTTTTTCGGCATAATGAAATCAATGGCTTGTGAAGCCAGTTAAGGCTTTGTTAGCCTTTGGACTTCCAAGGGCCGAAGCCGAAGCCCATGTAGTCGCGCGCATAGGCATCCTGGGCGACATCTTCCAGCGACGGCTGCCACACCTCTTCCAATGCGGCCATGGCGGCGTGATCCTGCGGCGCAGGGGGCGCGTCTTCCAGAGCCAGTTCGGCGGCGAGGAAGGCCAGGCCTTCGGCCATCCGGTCTTCGCGGAACACGAAATCGGGGCCCTGGAACCCGGCGAAGCCTTGCAGGACAGCGGTCTGGCTGGCCCAATGCGGCGCGACCCTTTGCCCTGCCTGCCCAGATACCGACAGCTTGGCAAAGCGCAGGAAGGCCGCAAAGGAATCGCGGTGCTGGGCAAGATCAAGGAAAGGCTGACCGGGCGGCGGCAAATCGGCCTTCTGGCTGCGGATCAGGCTGGCGCGATGCTCGGCCAGTTTGCCAGAAACGATCTGGGTCAGGAACGCCTGATGCGCCCGCAACAGCGGATGCCGGATCACGGTAAAGCTGCGGTGGCCGGGGTTGGCCTTCTTCCACAGGCGCAGGGTCTTTTGCACGAAATCGCCAACCAGCCCGCCGCGCCCAAGCCGCACCATCCAGGCCTGAACATGCGCCTCGGGTCCTGATCGGACGGGCATGTACAAAAGCCCAGCCGCTTCGACCGCTATGAACGAGGGAATCGCGGGCGGGCGGCGAGGTTCGAAATTGGGCGTGCGGGCCAGATTGAACCGATCGAGGCGGGCCAGAGCGACCTCCATCTCGGCCGGATTGGTGACTTTCTCGCCGATCTCTTCGGGATTCTGCTTTTTCAGCTTGTCATCAGGGGCATCCAGCCGCGCTTCGACCCCCAGCCAGGCGGCAAGGCCATTCAGCACCGCGAGGTCCTGAATATCGTCATAGTCGATATAGAAGGCGGTCTGGCCGCTGGTTTGCAGCCCATGCATCAGACGGATCTGGAAGGCCTGCAAGGACTCCATATGTGCCTCGAACTCGGCGCCGTCGAAACGGGCCTGCGCGGTCTTCAAGTTCTTGGCGTTGGTCAGCTTCCACTGGCCGGTGGCCTGCGCGATCTTCCAGCTGACATAGCTTTCCACCGGGTTGCGGGTGAGGATGATCTTGGCGCAAGCGGGATCGTCCAGAAGGTCGGGCAGGATGCGCGGGTCGTGATCGTGGAAATAGCGAAAGCCGGGCAGACCGGGGGTCTTGTCGCGCAACCGGCGCAGCAGGACGCGCGGGTCTTGTTCGCGCAAGGCGAGGTCGACCCCGAACATCTCGACCTGGTCTTTCTTGCCGATGAAATGGGGATTGAACACTTCGCCCAGGCAGGCGACGCCGGGCAGCATGTTCAGGTTGGCTTCGAGAAAGTTCGAGCCGGTGCGCATTTCGGCAAACAGCACGAAAGAGGTGAAACGCGGGGCCAAGGGATCACTTTACCAGATAGGGGCGGGCGCGGCGGCCCGAGGCCGAGGGCATGTCCGGCCCGGCGGGAAAATCGCCCATCAGAACGGGTTGCATGCCCTGGTTGCGCAGGTTTTGCAGGAACTGGCCAAAGCCGGTCAGATCGACCAGGCGCGGCACCTCGGTCAACCGGCGCAGGGCGCGCGGGCTGATTTCATCGACGATGGTCTGCAACGGCTCCATCGGGCTTTCGATGAATTCGGCCAAGGTCCAGATGCGGACGCGGGCCTTGACGTTGGGCGCACGAAGGACGGTGAGGAATTCGGCCTCGATCCGTTGCAGGCGCGCGGCCTCGGCCCGGATGTCGGTGAAGTTGCGGTTGGACTGGAACAGCGGCACCGCGAAGGCGCCGGAGATCACCTGAATTTGCGCGTTCGGATCGGCGGCAACGAATTCGGCGATCTTCTGGTTGTCCTTTGGCCCGAACTGAAAGCACTGACGTTCGCCCCGGGTGTTCCAGATCAGGTTGGTCAGGAAACTGCGCGGGTTGTAATCGCGCAGGGCGGCGCTGTCGGAAAGCGCCCCGTTGTAGATGGTGGCATTGCCGGCGTATTCCACCCGAGCCGGCGCGAAGACGTGGCCGTGAACGCGGGTTCCGGCGACCTTTGACAGCCAGGTGTCGAAATTCTCGAACACCTCGGCGAAGCCTTCGAAGATGGAATAGGGCGCGGCGGTGCGGCCCTGTTCCCATTCCTTGTTTGGATAGCGCGACTGCATGTAGAGGCCCGCGCGGCCGGTGGTGCGCCGTTCGACCGCCTTGGCGAAAAGCCGGTCGATCTTGCCTGGGTTGGGTTCGGCACGGGGTTCGGAGCCGGCATCGGGCGACAGGAACGTGTCATACAGCTTGTTGGCCTGCGGCCAGATCTTGCGGGCGATGAAACAGTCTGACCGTTTCAGAAGCTGCAGGTGATCGTCGTAGAAGATGTGCGGCTTGCCCTGAAAATCGAACTTCGACAGCGTGAGGCTGCGGCTTTCGACATTGGTCGAGACCTGGCGGACCAGCGTCTGGAAATAGCTTTCATCGGGAATCCAGACCTTGCGGAAGTAGCGGTCGTATTCCTCGCGTTCCGGCCCGTCGAGTATGGCGGACAGGGTTTGCCGGGTGAGGCACCACCACTGGCTGCCAAGGTGCGGCACGATCCCGGTGGGAATCTTGCGGCGCACGCGGAGTTTGCGCTGCAGTTCGACATAAGTGTCGAACAGGACGCGGTGTTTGCGCCAGGAGAACGGGAAGCGCAGGGTGAAGCGTTCGGCGTTGAGGCCGCCGATTGTCCAGCCGACATCGGAAGTGGTGACGCTTTCGATGAAATCGGTGCGGGGGCGATCATTCAGGTAATCGCGCAATTCATCGACCGGGCGGAGCGGCAGGCAGGAGCCGGAGGCAAGGCAGACGTGGCGGACCTGCGGGAAATCGGCCAGCATGACGCTGGCGGCGGCCTGGGTGGCGGCGACGATGCCCCAGGTGCCCCATTCGCAGGCGTGGCGGGACGAGAAGCGGATGTTGGGAAGGTCAGCCAGGTCGGCGCGGAGTTTGTCGGCGGCGGCGTTGGGGCTGCGCTTGTCGACGTGGATGACCACGGGGCAATCGCGGGTGGCCCAATAGCGGGCGATCTGGGCGGCGCGGCCCAGCGCGGTGTGGCAGAGCATGACGAAACCGAGGCTCATGCCCAGTTTCCCTTTGACATCAGGCCAAGGATTTCAAGCTGCCGCCAGTTGATGTATTTCTCGCTCCACTTGCACCAGAGGTCGGGCTGTTCCAGCAGGCCTTCGCGGTAGGCGCGGTATTCGTGGCTGTTGGCGTAATGCTCGCCCCGGGCCATTTCCTCTTCGGCCTTGATGGCGAAGGTGTCGAGGAATTTGGCGTGGAGAAGGCAGCCGGAGGCCTTTTCGCCGCCCCATTCGTCGAACACCAGATTCAGGCCGCGGGGAAGCAGCATGTGGGTCGAAGAGACGTAGGCATAGCTTTTGTCCCATTTCACCAGCGGGACCTTGTTCAGCGCGGGGGATTTCTTCGGCTCGTCAGGAAAGAAGGTGCGGGTGCGGGGGCCGCCTTGAATCCACAGGTTGCCGTAGCCCCAGTTGCGGGCGATGGAGTAGTTGCCGCTGTCGAACCACTGGGCGATCTCGAACGGGTTCTGGCCTTCGCGGTAGGGGTTTTCGTGAATGGCGCCCTTGGGGTACATGTCGAGAAGCATCGAGGCGAAGGTGCGGATCTGGCTGGCATCAAGCCAGTCGGTCAGCGCGCGCAGGGGCCTGGTTTCGCAGAACGGGTAGATCAGGAATTCGTCGACATCGACTGTCAGGCACCAGGTGCCGTGGCCGTAGTGGTGCAGAAGATGGGTCAGCCAATCCATGCCGAAGCGGGCGCGTTTGTAGCTGGCCCTGGTGGTCCAGAGCGAGACATCGGGCTGCCGGGCCAGATATTCGCGGCTGCCATCGTCGCTGTCATTGTCGACGATCAGAAAGTGATCGATGCCGAGGTCGCGGTAATACTGCAGGAAATACGGCAGCCGCACCTTTTCGTTGCGCAGGCAGGTGAACAGCAGCATCGGATCGGGCCGCACGCTGGCCATGCGATCGGCGACGCTGCGCAGATCGCGCCGCCGGATGAAGGCGCGTGCCAGCAACCGCTGACGGCGGATGCGCAACCGATATGATCCCATCACGCCCAAGGATGGCACCTGCCCTGTGACAACATGCTGGACGAAACCCTACCGCCAAGGTCTTTCCAAAGCGTTTCCCGCCTTGCCCTGCCCCACGCCCGATCCACCCGGCCCGCTGCCATTGTTTCCCGCTCTGCCCTTCGTGCCACAGAATCTAGATTGTCGGTCACAAGAAGTAAACAATCTGGGGTAATTACGCGGCGATGACGCAGCAAAATCACATCCACCCCCCACGGGAGATCAGGCCGATCGACTCCAGCTGCCGCCAGCCGGTGTAGCGGCGCGAGGCGGCGCAATGCAGCACCGGGTCGGCGATCAGCCCGTCGTAGTAGTGGCCGAACCTTTCGGGATCGGCGAAATGCTGGCGGCGATCTTTCTCTTCTGCCGATTTCGACACGATTGTGTGCAGGAATTTGGTGTGCAAGAGCGCACCGGAGGTCATCTCGCCGCCGGTCTCGTCGAAGACGGCGTTCAGCGGCGCGGGCAGGATGGTGTGGGTGGAGTTGAAATAGGCATAGCGCCAGTGCCATTTGACCAGGGGCAGCTTGTTCAGAGTGGGCGCGCGGCGCGGATCACCGGCAAAGAACGCCCGCGCGCGGGGGCCGCCCTGAACCCACAGGTTGCGCAAACGGGGCTGCACCTGAAGGCTGTAATTGCCGCCGTCGAACCATTGCAGGATGTCCAAGGGGTCTTCTCCGGCGTGGTATTCCTGCGCCGACAGCGGGCCTTCGGGATAAAGATCCAGCATCATCGCGGCAAAGGATCGTGCCCCCAGCCCGTCAAGCCAGCGGGTCAGTGCGGGCAGCGGCCTGGTTTCCCAGTGCGGATAGACCAGCAGTTCATCGGCATCGACGGTCAGGCACCAATGGCCGTGACCGTGGCGAAGCAACAGCCAGTTGGTCCAGTCCAGCCCGAAGCGCGAGGCCCGGTAGCTGCCTGTGGTGTGCCAGAGCGATACGTCGGGCTGGTTCTTCAGCAGATCGGACGTGCCGTCAGTGCTGGCATTGTCGACCACCAGGAAGTGCGAAACGCCCAATCGGCGATGATGATCAAGGAAAAATGGCAGGCGCACGGCCTCGTTGCGGACACAGAGGACGGCGAGGATATCGCCCTTGCGGATCTGCCCGGTGCGGTTGGTGACGCGGCGCAATTCGCGCCGCTTGCGGATGGCGCGGGCCAAGAGCACGCGGCGCTGCACACGCAGGCGGTAGGCCTGCCAAAGGCTTGTGGCGTCCCGCCCGACCGGGGGAAGGTCGCCGATCTGGAAGGTGTGGGGCGTTGCCCCCATGGGCCTATTGAGCCGCCCGTCTCTGGGCGAGCATGTCGTTCAGATAGGTACCGAATTCCTCGGACAGGTCGGCGCGAGACAGGCCGAAGGCCACGGTGGCCTGCAGGAACCCGGCCTTGGAGCCGCAATCATAGCGCTGGCCACGGAAGCGGAAGCCGTAGACCCCGGCCTTGCCTCCCACCTCTTCGGCGATGGCATCGGTCAGCTGGATTTCACCCCCTGCGCCTTGCTTCATCCGGTTGAGGTTGGTCAGCACCCGTGGTGTCAGGATATAGCGACCGATCACCGCTAGGTTGGACGGTGCTTCGTCGGCCTTGGGCTTTTCGACCATGCCCTTGACCTCGACGATGGCGCCCATGTCGTTCTTGATGTCGAGAACGCCATAGCTGCTGGCCTTGGCGGGCGGCACCTCCATCGCGGCGACCATGCAGCCGCCGGTCTGCTCATAAGCCTCGACCATCTGCTGCAGGCAGGGCTTTTCGGCGGCGATCACGTCATCGGGCAAGAGGACGGCGAAGGGTTCGTTGCCGATCAGGCGGCGGGCGCACCAGACGGCATGGCCAAGGCCCATGGCACGATTCTGCCGGACGTAGGCGATGGCGCCGGAGTCCATGTTGGTATCCTTCAGGACCTCAAGCAGATCGGTCTTGCCCTTCTTGCGCAGTTCGCTTTCCAGTTCCGGCGCATTGTCGAAGTAGTCTTCCAGCGCGGATTTGCCGCGCGCGGTGACGAAGATGAATTCCTTGATGCCGGCGGCCCGCGCCTCGTCGATGGCGTATTGGATCAGCGGGCGGTCGACCAGGGTCATGATCTCTTTCGGGATCGACTTGGTGGCGGGCAGGAACCGCGTTCCGAGACCGGCGACCGGGAAGACGGCTTTGGTGACCTTTTTCGGCTTCATCGTCATGCTCGTTTCTTATGTCGGCGTCTTCGGGCCGAGGCTATTCCGCGATTGTTTACATTCCAGCACAATCTGGCCGGATTGGGGCAGGTATAGGGCATTTATAGCTAAAATGCCAATTGATCCCCGCCCATGCGGCGGAATTGTTCGCACGCCCGCATCAATTGTCGCCGGGTCACGAGGCGAGCATGGCCTCGATCACGGCGACGTCGGAGGGGTTGTTCAGTTCCCAGAACTGCCTGCCGCGGGACTCGACCTGCACGCAGAGGACGGGGCGGCCGTTTTCTAGGAACCGCAGCTGTTCCAGCCCTTCCAGGGTTTCCAGCGGGCCGATCGGCCAGCGGGGGTAGGCCAGCAGCGCGGCGGGGCGGCAGGCATAGACGCCGACGTGGTGGAAGACCGGGGTGGGCGCGTCGGATGGGTAGGATTGGCCGGTGTAGGGGATGACCTCCTTGGAGAAATAC
>JBATAV010000517.1:0-5744 GCA_049662025.1 Paracoccaceae bacterium
GACCACCCGGCGCACCCGGCCCTGCAGCGCGGCAAGGCAGGCCAGCAACCGCACGCCCTCATTGCGGCCGATGACAACCGCATCGACATCGGGCAGGTCCGCGCTGGGAAGGGTTGCGGTCATGGCACGAAGCATAGGCAAGACCGGCGCCAATTTCCACAACGCCGAACCGCCACCTCTGCCCCGCAACTCCCGGCGCGGGCTTCCTTTTCGCGGGCCGATCTGCTATCTGAGGCCATCTGGGCGGGGGCCCGGACTGATCGCGGACAGGACCATCCCGGGGCAGTCTCGGGCGCGGGGAACTGGCCGGTGCAAGGGATGTCCGGCTTCGTGCCGCCGCAAGGCGGGTATTGGTAGTCCCAAGGCGCCCCATCGGGCAGCCTGCTGCAGCAAAGGCCCTCTGGCGCAATGGTCAGACACTATATATGGGGTCCGCATGCGGGTGCGGGGGCTTATGAAGGGCATATCCTGATGTCCAGCGAAGATGCAGGCAGCCGCGCAAAGCCGGGGCAAGGTGCCCGTCCGGCGCATGTTCCGGTGTTCCGCCCCGGCCAGTCGGCCGCAGAGGGCAGTGTCACGCTTGACCAGCGCACCGGGCGCGAAATCTTCATGGCGCCGGTGGCGCTGACCCCGTTCAACCCCGCCCGCGTCTGGGAATCGATCACCGAGATCACCCCAAACCCTGATTTCCTGGCGCGAAACGGTTTGTTCGCAGATGCGGCACAAAGCCCGATCACCCGCAGCATCGACATGCTGCGCACCCGTGTCTTACAGACGCTGGCCGACCGTAACTGGACGCGGATCGCCGTCACATCGCCCACCCATGGCTGCGGCAAATCCTTTGTTGCGGCCAATCTGGCGCTGTCGATGGCGCGGTTGCCATCCTGCCGCACCGTCCTGATGGACCTGGAACTGCGCGACCCGCAACTGGCGCAACTGTTCGGCCAGAAGGACGCCACCCCGCTGATCGAATACCTGATGGGCGAGCAGCCGCTGGAAGGCCACTTCCGCCGCATCGGCCGCAACCTGGCCCTGGCCCTGAATGGCGAGGCGGTGCCGCGCGCCGCCGAACTGCTGCAAGACCCGGAATTCGCCAATGCCATGGGCGCGCTGCGCGATCTTCTGCAACCCGACGTGGTGATCATGGACCTGCCGCCCGCTCTGGCCTCGGACGATGTGATCTCGCTGGCCGATCAGGTTGATGCCGTGATCCTTGTCACCGACGGCACTACCACCACGCCCGAGGATGTCCGCGCCTGCGAGCGACTGTTCGAGCGCCGCATCCCGGTGCTGGGCACCGTGCTGAACCGGGCTCAGGACCGGGCGCTGGGCCGCTATGCTTATGGTCAAAGGGGCTGAACCATGGGCCAGATCCAGACGCTGGAAGACCTGCTGAACTTCCTGGCCCGCCGCCGCTGGCTGATCATTGCCGTCGCCGCTCTTGGCATCCTTTTGTCGGCCATCTACGCCAAATCCCGCCCCGACAGCTATGAAGCCGCCGCCGTGATCGAGGTGCAGGGTGCCCAGATCGGCGATTCGGGCACCTCGGGGTCGGCGCAACTGCTGCAAACCATCGAGCAGCGGCTGACCACGCGGGAAAACCTGCTGGCGGTGATCGCGCGGCACGGGTTGTATTCCGATCTGCCCGCGCTTTCCGATGACGAACGCGCCGCCCTTTTGCGCCGCAACGTCACCTTCCAGCCGATCGCCGCCGCCGGCAACGCGCCCTATGCCCCGGCAACACAGATTTCCGCCATCATCATCTCGGCCCGCGACGGCGATGCAGCACTTGCCGCGCGGATCGCCAATGATTTCGCGCAGGGTGTGCTGGACATGTCGTCGTCGGGCAAGCTGGATCAGGCCCGCGACACCCTGGCCTTCTACCGCCAGGAAGAGGCCCACCTGATCGGCCAGATCGCCGCAGTCGAGGCCGAAGTGGCGGCCTACAAGAACGACAACAGCACCGCCCTGCCCACCTTGGCCAATGCCCAGCGCGACGAACTGGTCAGCCTGGAAACCGACCTGCGGGCGTTGGACCAGTCGCTGATCGGGTTGATGGAGGAACAGCGTCAGCTGTCGGCCAGGGGCAATCTGCGTGCCACCGAGCAGCGCCGGTTGCAGGATCTTGATGGCCAGATCGCTGTGCTGACCGAACAGAAAAGCGCCCTGGCCACCCGCCGCGACACGCTGACCGCCGCCATCGCCCGCCTTCCCGAGGTCGAACGCGCCCTGGCCGGCTATCAGCGCCAACTGGACCAGTTGCAGGGCAGTCTTGACGTGGTGACCACCAAGCTGGCCGAAGCGGATACCGATGCCAAGCTGGCCGAACGCCAGCAGGGCGAACGCTTTGCCCTGCTGGACCGCGCGCTGACTCCGGAAAACCCGGTCGGTGGCGGCGGCAAGAAGCTGTTCGTGGCGGGCGCGATGGCCAGCCTTCTGGCCGCCCTTGGCCTGGCCTTCGCGCTGGATCTGCTGAAACCCGTCGTCCGCACTTCGGCGCAGATGGAGCGGCAACTGGGCCTGCGCCCGATCGACGCCATCCCCGAGATCTACCTGCCAAACCGCCGCCGCCGTGGGCCGGGTGGCGGGCCGGGCGCGGGCGAGTTCCGCCAGAAGATGCTGGCCCTGCCGCGCGTGGTTCTGGTCTGCACCGGTTTGACCGCCGCACTGCTCGTGGCCGCAGCCCTCAGCTGAGCCCGGAAACGCCAAACGCCCGCCGGTCTGGCTCGGCGGGCGGGCAACAGATCTGTCTGGCGGACCTAGCAGCCAGTGCCTTTCAGCACCACGCCCACCGTGCGCACCAGAATGCGCAGGTCGGTGGTCAGTGACAGATCCACCTCATAGGCCGCATCGAATTCGGCACGGGCCTCGAAGGTGGTCTTGTTGCGGCCCGCAGTCTGCCAATAGCCGGTGACGCCGGGGCGCAGCCGGTAATAGGCCGTGCCAGGATACATCGTCTGCTGATTCTGCATCATCGGCCGCGGGCCGACCAGGCTCATGTCGCCCCTCAGCACATTCCACAGCTGCGGCAACTCATCCAGGCTGGCACGGCGCAGGAACAGCCCGATGCCGGTGACGCGCGGATCGTTTTTCAGCTTCTGCGTGCTATCCCATTCGGCGCGGGCTTCAGCATTTTCGGCCAGATAGGCCTCCATCCAGTCGTCGGCATCAGTGACCATGCTGCGCAGTTTCCACATGCGGAAGGGCTTGCCACCCTTGCCGACGCGGATCTGGCTGTAGAACGGCCGGCCGCCCTGACGCGCGACCAGAACTGCCAGGACAGCAATCATCGGCACCACCACCGGCGTCGCCGCAAGGATTGCGGTGATATCAAGCAAGCGCTTGAAACCACGGCGGTAAAGCCTGCCGCGCCGCGGTTCGGCCAAGGCCGGAGACCCGTCGGATTGGGATTGCGGTTCTGCCAGAGCCATGCTCACGGCTCCACCGCCTTGAAACTTGGGAAAACTAAGGGCCATTGTCAGCGCCCTTCCAACAGTGACAGCTCGAAACCCGTTGCCAGAACACCGATGCAGCACCTGGCTGCCCCGCTGGCCTGATTCTCATTGCGCTCTTGGCCGTACATGACATGCACTCGAATAGAACGCCCCCAATTCATCTTTTATCCTGTGCATCCCGCCCTTGACCATGGGTCGCGGGCGCCGTTCACCACAATTCCGCCACGTTTTGAATGGAATCTTGCCGCAGATCGGGCCAAGCCGTTAACGCCCCCCGGCGCCATACAACCCCTGACTGTGCGTGCCAGTCTTATATTCTTATGAGTTGAAGCGCTGATTCGCTGCACCAGATCCCGCCGATAACCGGGGGGGCAAGGAAAAGAAGCGGGAAATGGCCGAAGCCGCAGCAGCTTATTGTTTCCATTGCGGAAACGAAGGTTTTCAGCTCAGGCGGTTTTCCGCCAGCATGGCCTGCCAGACAAAGGCAAGGATGCCGCAGCTCCCGGACAGACTGTAGATCAGCAACGAGACCAGCGGCGGATGGCCCGAAAGGATCGAGATGGCAAGGCTGAAGCTGCCCGCCATGATCGCCGAAAGGATGACGCCTGCCAGCACGGTTTCCTTCCCCTCGCCAACGCCTCTGGACTGATTCTGTGTGTGAGCACCAATCATTTCCAGCCTGAATTGCAGGATTGATGTGCAAGCCTTAATTTTTTGAGAACAACCGATAAAAAAGACTCACCTCACCCGATGCGCCTATTCCTTCAGAACCCCGGCCAGATAGTGCCCATAGGCATTTTTCTGGAACAGCTTCGCCCGTGCGGCCAGCGCGTCCCGCCCGATCCAGCCCATGCGAAAGGCGATCTCGTCGGGGCAGCCGACCTGCAGGCCCTGGCGTTGCTCCAGCGTGCGCACGAAGTTGCCCGCATCCAGCAGACTGCCATGGGTGCCGGTGTCCAGCCAGGCGAAACCGCGGCCCATGCGTTCGACCGACAGACAGCCCTCGGCGCGGTAGACCTCCAGAAGGTCGGTGATCTCCAGCTCTCCGCGCGGGCTGGGCCGGATGGTGCGCGCCAATGCGGGCGCGCGGCCGTCCAGGTAATACAGCCCGGTGACGGCAAAGCTGGAGGGCGGCACCTGCGGCTTTTCGATGATCGCGCTGACCCGACCTTCGGCGTCAAAGGCAACCACGCCATAACGTTCCGGGTCGGCGACGTGATAGCCAAAGACCGTGCCGCCCTGGGTGCGCGCATCGGCGGCTTGCAGCATTTCCGGCAAGCCGTGGCCGAAGAAGATGTTGTCGCCCAGAACCATCGCAGAGGGCGCCCCGGCCAGGAAATCCTCGGCCAGCAGATAGGCCTGCGCCAGCCCGTCGGGACTGGGCTGCACGATCCAGGTGAACGAAACTCCCCACTGGCTGCCATCGCCCAGAAGACGCTGGAATTGCACCTGGTCCTCGGGGGTGGTGATCATCGCAATCTCGCGGATGCCGCCCAGCATCAGCACCGACAGCGGATAATAGATCATCGGCTTGTCATAGACCGGCAAAAGCTGCTTCGAGACGCCCATGGTGATGGGATAGAGCCGGGTGCCCGAGCCGCCGGCCAGGATGATGCCCTTGCGCCGGGTCATGCTGTC
Organism: Paracoccaceae bacterium; assembly: GCA_049662025.1. Taxonomy (GTDB): domain Bacteria; phylum Pseudomonadota; class Alphaproteobacteria; order Rhodobacterales; family Rhodobacteraceae; genus Pseudogemmobacter. The sequence goes on from JBATAV010000517.1 coordinate 5,094, forward strand.
AACTCCTGCAAGATGTCGTCCAGCCCCGCCCGCCAGTCGGGCCGGGGGATACCGAAGGCTGCCTCGAACCCGCTGCAGTCCAGCCGCGAGTTGGCCGGGCGGCGCGCAGGCGTCGGATAGGCGCTGGTCGGAATGTCGGTGATTGCACAGGCCAGCCCGGCGCGCGCCATGATCTCGCGGGCGAAATCGGCCCAGGAGGTGTCGGGCGCCCCGGCAAAATGATGCGTTCCACCGGTTGCGCCGCCCACCATCGCTCGCGTCGCTGTGATCAACGCCTCAGCAATGGCGGCGGCAGGGGTTGGCCCGCCGATCTGGTCGGCCACCACGGTCAGGGCCGCGCGCTCTGCGCCCAGCCGCAGCATGGTCTTGACGAAATTCGCGCCATGAGCCGAGACAACCCAGCTGGTCCGCAGGATCAGATGCCGCGCCCCGCTGGCGCGCACGGCCTGCTCACCCGCCAGCTTGCTGCGGCCATAGGCCCCCAACGGGCCAGTGGGGTCTTCGGGGCGAAAAGGCCGGTCGCCCGCACCGTCAAAGACGTAATCGGTCGAGACATGCACGAACGGCACGCCAAGCGCCGCACAGGCCACCGCCATGGCACCGGGCGCCGCACCGTTCACCACCGTCGCCGCCGCCTCGTCAGTCTCGGCG
>JBATAV010000518.1:0-1749 GCA_049662025.1 Paracoccaceae bacterium
CTGACCGAAGACCCCGCCCTGCCGCCGCAGATGCTGACCCGGCTGGAGGTCGAGGCGCTGACCCTTGGCCTGGCCGAGATTCGCCTGGCCGGCGACCCCGCCCTGGCCAAAGCCGCCGATTCGGCGCTGGCCAAGATCATCGCCACCCTGCCAGACCGGGTGCAGGCCCAGGCCCTGCACACCGCCCATCAGGTCTACCGGTTCGAAAAGCGCAGCCCAGCGCCCACCCACCTTGCCACCCTGCGCGAAGCGATCTGGGACGAACGCGCGGTTGAAATCACCTACCGCGACAAGGCCGGCACCGACACCCGCCGCCGCATCTGGCCGCTGTCGGTTGTGTTCCTTGACCGCAGCCTGCTGTGCCTCGCCTTCTGCCAACTGCGCCAGGGCTTCCGCCGCTTTCACCTCAGCATGATGGCCGACCTCACCCCCCTGAGCGAAAGCTTCCGCCCGCGCCGGGTGGCCTTGCTGCGGCAGATGCTGGCCGAAATCCGCGCCAGCGACGCCGGTCGCGAAAAGTGATCCAGATCAGATACGGGCGTGGATATTCGGGGTATTCTCCACAGGATTTTCCCGACCCCGGACCCGCTCCATGCGCCTGACCATCCGCACCAACCTTGCCGCCCGCGTCCTGATGTGCTGCGCCGTCAACGTCGGCCGCACCCTGCGCTCGGCCGACATCGCGGAGGTTTGCAACGCCTCGGGCAACCATCTGGCGCAAGTCATCAACCAGCTGCAGGTCAACGGCTTCGTCGCCACCCAGCGCGGCCGCAACGGCGGTTTGCAACTGGCCCGCGCGCCCGCCGACATCTCGATCGGCGCCGTCTTCCGGCTGTTCGAATCCGGCGTGCCCTTCGCCGAATGCTTTGCCGCCCAGGGCAACACCTGCCCGCTGGTCAGCGATTGCCGCCTGCGCAGCTACATCGCCCGCGCGGTCGAGGCCTTCTACCACGAGCTTGACCTTGTCACGCTCGAAGATCTGGTGCGCGGCAACTGCGGGCTGGCCCAGCTTCTTGCCCTGCATCCGGACTTTGAAACACTGAACTGTGTGCGCAAGGTCGCCTGAAAGGGCTTGCGGCGGCAGTCATATTCAGTAATACGAATGCGAAAATGGCCTGCCCGCGCCGCTCCGGGCCCGCCTGGGGTAGAGGGCAAAGATGACCGAGACCACCGAGAACGACCTGCCGCTTCAGGTGGTTGCGCCCGACAGCACCACACCCGCCCGCCCGTCGCGCTTTCGCAAGAGCTGGCTGCTGGTGCTGCTGATCCCGCTGTTCATGTTCACCGGTGCGGTCATCGGGATGTATTACCAACCCCCCGCGCTGCAGAAATTCTACGCCATCACCGGCCTTGCCCCCGGCGGCGGGTCGTCCTCTCCCATCGCGCTTCCGCCGAACATCGAACTGCCCAAGGACATGGCCGAGACCCTGCGTGCCACCGATGTCGTTGGCCTGGCGCGGCTGATGCCGAAGGGCGATGTGTCCATCGTCGCCGCCCCGTTCGGTGCGGGCGATGCGCGGGTATCGGAAATTCTGGTCTCGGTCGGTGACGTGGTGCAAAAGGGCGATGTGGTCGCCCGGCTCGACAACGAGGGCCAGTTGCATTCCGCCGTCCTCATGGCCGAGGCGAACCTCGCCATCCGGCAGGCCAACCTGACCCAGACCCGCGCCGCAGTCGAGACCAGCCGCGCCGAGGCCGAGGCCGGGCTGGTCCAGGCCCGTTCCGCCGCCTCCGAGGCCGCAACCGGCC
>JBATAV010000519.1:0-2118 GCA_049662025.1 Paracoccaceae bacterium
AGCTGGCCATCACGTTCGATCCGCAGCATCTCGATGGTGATGCCCTTGCCGTTCTTCCACGGCTGGCGGGTGTAGTCGGCGGCGGTCAGGTGCTTCATTCGGCGGCTTTCGGGGCGATCAGCGGGGCCGGGTCGTTGGGCGCGATTTCCTCGAAGTCGAAATTGTCCAGACGGCGGGCGCGTTTGGTGGCCTTGTCGGAGGAGATCTTGATGTCCTCGATATCCTTGGCGGCCTGGCCGAAGTGGCGGTCGAGGCTTTCGACGCGGCTGCCGAGGCGGTCGACGTCGGCGTAGAGCAGCGCCAGTTCTTTGCGGATGGCGCCGGCCTGTTCGCGCATGCGGGCGTCTTTCAGCACCGCGCGCATGGTATTCAGCGTGGCCATGCAGGTGGTGGGCGAGACGATCCAGACCTTGAGCGCGAAACCTTCGCGGACCACTTCGGGGAAGTTGGCGTGCAGCTCGGCGTAGACCGCCTCGGAGGGCAGGAACATCAGCGCGCCGTCGGCGGTTTCGCCTTCCACAATGTATTTCTCGGCAATGGCGCGCAGGTGGGTGCGGACGGCAATGCGCAGGGCCTGACCAGCTTCCTGAGCCGCGCGGGGGGTGTCGGCGCGGCGCAGGGCTTCGTAAGCCTCCAGCGGGAATTTGGCGTCGATGACGATGGGTCCGGGGGGCAGCGGCAAGTGGATCAGGCAATCGGCACGGCGGCCGTTCGACAGGGTCGCCTGCATGCTGTAGGCGTCTTTCGGCAGCGCCTTTTGCACGATGTCATGCAGCTGGATTTCGCCGAAGGCGCCGCGGGTCTGCTTGTTCGACAGGATGTCTTGCAAGGATAGGACGTTACCCGAGAGTTTCTCGATATTGGCCTGCGCCTTGTCGATGGTCTCCAGCCGTTGTTGCAACTCGCCAAGGCTGCGGGCGGTGCGGGTGGAGGTGCCGTGCAGCGCCTCGGTCATCTGGCGCTGGACATCGGCGAGGCGGGTTTCCATCAGTTTCAGCATCGAGGTCTGGCTGGCGGCTTGCGACTCGGAGACGTGGTGCAATCCACCGGAAAGGCGCTCCTGGCCTTCGCCCATGGTCTGGACCTTTTGGGAGAGCCAGGTGACTTCGCGCAGGAGCGGCTCTGCCGACGACGACGCGCGGGAGGCGGCGCGCAGGATGAGGCCGAGGAAGATCAGCACGATCAGTGCGAGGGCTGCGATCAGCAGAACCTCGGGCGCGTTCCAGGCGTAGGATTGGCCGAACAGCGTGATCATCGGCGACCGAACAGGCGTTCGATGTCGTGGAGTTTCAGTTCCACATAGGTGGGGCGGCCGTGGTTGCACTGGCCGGAGTTCGGGGTGGATTCCATCTCGCGCAGGAGAGCGTTCATTTCCTCGGGGCGCATCTGGCGGCCGGAGCGGACCGAGCCGTGGCAGGCCATCCGCGACAGGACGGCGTCGATGCGCGCACGGGTGAGGGCGCTGTGGCCGGCGTCTGTCAGTTCATCGAGGATGTCGCGGAGTAGAGCGGTGCCGTTGACCGGGCCGAGGATGGCGGGGGTTTCGGTCAGCGCGATGGCGGTGCCGCCAAAGGGCTCGATGATCAGGCCGGCCTCGGCGAGGGCGTCAGCGGCGGAGAGGATCAGGGCGGCGTCGGCGGGCGACAGGGTGACGATTTCGGGGATCAGCAGCGGTTGGCGGGCGATGCCCTTGGCAGCGAGTTCGGATTTGAGCCGTTCGTAGACCAGGCGTTCGTGGGCGGCGTGCTGGTCGACGATGACGATGCCGTCAGCGGTTTGGGCGATGATCCAGTTTTCGTGGAGTTGCGCGCGGGCGGCGCCCAATGGGTGGGCGTCTGGCGAAGACGCCTCGACGACTGGCTGCGCCAGCGGCTCGGCGATACGGGCCTGGGGGGCCTCGGCGAAGCCTTGCGGGGCTTGCAGGGTGAAGGCGGTGGCGAGGGTTGTCTGGCTGGGCATCTCGACGCGGAAGGCGGCGAGGGTTTGGCTGGCGACAGTGGTGGAGGCGCGGTGACCGGCGCCAGAGAGCGCGGTGCGCAGCGCGGTGATGATGAGGGAGCGGGCGGCGTCGGGTTCGCGGAACCGCACCTCGGCCTTGGCGGGGTGGACGTTCACATC
>JBATAV010000520.1:0-6091 GCA_049662025.1 Paracoccaceae bacterium
GCAGATCAGTTCCCAGGCCGCCTCATCGGGACGCAGCCGCGCCTGGGTCAGCAGTTTGGCGGCGGCGATGCGGGCTTCGTGGATGTCGGTTTGCCAAAGCGCATCAGCCAGTGCCACCCGCTCTGCCACGCTGCGATCCGTCCGCCAGCCGTTGGCCAGATCGGTGATCACCGGCACCGCTATGCCCAGATACCGCCGCGGCGCCTTGTGGTAGGCCGCCATTTCGGCGGCTTTGACAGGGTCCCCCAGCGCCAGAAGCTGATCCAGCGGGGTCATGCCGCAGAGCGCCCCGAACAGCCGATGTTCGCCCGCAGGGCGGACGAGGCCCCCTTGAAAAGGCACTTCATTCCACCGTCACCGATTTTGCCAGATTGCGCGGCTGGTCGACATCGGTGCCCTTGGCGATGGCGGTGTGATAGGCCAGAAGCTGGGCTGGAATGGCGTAAAGGATCGGCGCCCAGGGGGCGGCAACCTGCGGCAGGGTCAGGGTTTTCCAGGTGCCCATGCCGGCGGTTTCCACCCCGGCCGCATCGGACAACAGCAGCACCTTGCCGTGCCGCGCCATAACCTCTTGCATGTTTGACACGGTCTTGTCGAAAAGCGGGTCCTTCGGCGCCAGAACGATCACCGGAACCGCCTTGTCGATCAGCGCGATCGGGCCGTGCTTCAACTCGCCGCTCGCATAGCCTTCGGCGTGGATATAGCTGATCTCCTTCAGCTTCAGCGCGCCTTCCAGGGCCAGCGGATACATCGCACCCCGCCCCAGAAACAGCACGTCCTGCGCGCGGGCCAGGTCTTCGGCCACCCTTGCTATCGAGTCCGACAGGCCAAGGGCAGCGTTCATCAGCCCCGGCAGGGCGTGCAGGCCTTGCAGATGCCCGGCCAGCGCAGCCGCGTCCAGCACGCCCCGGTCGACACCCGCCTTCAGCGCCATCAGCGCCAGCACGGTCAACTGACAGGTAAAGGCCTTGGTCGAGGCAACGCCGACCTCGACCCCCGCCAGGATCGGCAGGGCAAGATCCGACTCGCGCGCGATGGATGAGGTGGGGACGTTGATCACCGACACCACCCTGGCCACCCTGTCCTTGACATGCCGCAACGCGGCCAGGGTGTCGGCGGTCTCGCCCGACTGGCTGACGAAGATGGCCATCGAGGTGGGCGACAGCACCGGATCGCGGTAGCGGAACTCGGAGGCGATGTCGATGTCGGCGGGCAGGCCGGCGATCTGCTCGAACCAGTATTTCGCGACATGGCAGGCATAGCTGGCGGTGCCGCAGGCGACCAGCGTCACCCGGTCGATGCCTTTGAACGACAGCTCTTCGGGCAGGCGTAGGGCGGGGTTCACCCCGCCGTCCGTGTAATGGCGCAGCGCGTCGGCGATCACCACCGGCTGCTCGGCGATTTCCTTGGCCATGAAATGCTTGTAGCCGGCCTTTTCAACGCGGGTGGCGTCCAGCTGGATGCGGGTTTCGGCGCGGTTGGCGCGGCGGCCCCGGGCATCGAAAATCTCCGCGCCCTTGCGGGTGATGATGGCCCAGTCACCCTCTTCCAGATAGGTGATGCGGTCGGTCATCGGCGCCAGCGCGATGGCGTCGGAGCCCACATACATCTCGCCGGTGCCATGGCCGATGGCCAGGGGGCTGCCCTTGCGGGCGGCGATCATCAGGTCATCCTCGCCATCGAACAGAAAGCACAAGGCGAAGGCGCCTTCGAGGCGAGCGAGGGTGTCGCGGGCGGCCTCGGCCGGGGTCAGGCCGCGGTCCAGCGCGCGGCGGGTCAGAAGGACGACGGTTTCGGTATCGGTTTCCGATTCCGGGGTGTAGCCGTCGGCGGCGAGGTCCGCGCGCAACGCGCGGAAGTTCTCGATGATGCCGTTGTGGACGACGGCGACGCCACCGGCGCGGTGGGGGTGGGCGTTGGTGACGGTGGCGGCGCCATGGGTGGCCCAGCGGGTGTGACCGATGCCGGATTTGCCGGCGAGGGGGTCGTGGACCAGAAGGTCCGACAGGTTGACCAGCTTGCCCACGGCGCGGCGGCGTTCGAGCTTGCCGTTGTTGACGGTGGCGATGCCGGCGCTGTCATAGCCACGGTATTCCAGGCGTTTCAGCGCCTCGACCAGCAGAGGGGCGACCTCATGGTTGCCCAGCACGCCGACGATTCCGCACATGGGGATTATCCCTTCTGCTTTGCGGCCTTGATGGCCTTGAGTTTGTCCATGAGCCGCGTCGCCAGCCCCGGTTTGTTGATCTGTTTGGCGCGGGCGATTGCCAGCGCCGCGGCAGGCACGTCCTCGGTGATGACGCTGCCGGACGCGGTCAGCGCGCCGTCGCCCAGCGTGACGGGGGCGACCAGCATGGTGTCGGAGCCGATGAAGGCGCGTTTGCCGATGCGGGTGCGGTGCTTCATCACGCCGTCGTAGTTGCAGGTGACGGTGCCGGCGCCGATGTTGGTATGCTCGCCCACGTCGGCATCGCCGATGTAGGAAAGGTGGCCGACCTTGACGCCTTCGTCGAGGATGGAATTCTTGATCTCGACGAAATTGCCGACATGGACGAATTCGGCGAGTTCCGCGCCGGGTCTTAGCCTGGCGAAGGGGCCGACATCGGCGCCGCGCGAGACGTGACAGCCTTCGAGGTGGCAAAAACCCTTGATCTCGGCGCCGGATTCGATGGTGACGCCGGGGCCGAAGATGACGTTCGGGCCGATGATGGCATCGCGGCCGATGTGGGTATCCAGGGCAAAGAACACGGTTTCCGGGGCGGTGAGGGTGACGCCGTTTTCCAGCGCCTCGGCGCGGGCGCGGCATTGGAAGCCGGCTTCGGCACCGGCCAGTTGCGCGCGGGTGTTCACGCCCATCGTCTCGGCCTCGTCGCAGATCACGACGCCGGTGGAAAGGCCTTGCGCGCGGGCGAGTTCGACGATGTCGGTCAGGTAGTATTCGCCGCTGGCATTGGCATTGCCGATCTGGGCGACCAGTTCGAACAGGGTTTGCGCGTTGGCGCAGATCACGCCGGAATTGCAAAGGGTTATGGCGCGTTCTTTATCCGTGGCATCGTTGAATTCGCGGATCGCCAGCAAGTCCTCGCCTTGCGTCAGCAGGCGGCCGTAACGCCCCGGCTCCAGCGTGTGAAAACCCAGGACGACCACGGCGTGTTTGTCGCGGGCGTCCAGCATGGCCTGCAGGGTTTCGGGGCGGATCAGCGGGGTGTCGCCGTAAAGCACGATGGCGTCGCCGGATGCATCGGCCAGCATCGGCGCGGCCTGCGCGACGGCGTGGCCGGTGCCGAGTTGTTGTTCCTGCTCCACCACTTGGGCGTCTTCGTCGAAGTCACGCGCGGCGCGGGCGACCTCTTCGGCGCCGTGGCCCACCACCACGACGGTAAGCGCGGGTTCCAGTGCGCGACCGGCGGCCATGGCGTGGTGCAGAAGGGGGGCGGCGGCCACCTTGTGCAGCACCTTGGGCAGGTCGGAATTCATCCGCGTGCCTTGCCCGGCGGCCAGGATGATCAGCGAGACCTGCATTCTGCCCCTTTCTTTTCCTTTTGGCCCGTTCTACGCGGGCAGGGCGCCCTTTCCAAGGGGCAGCGGTTTCACAGGAGGTTGCGGGATGTTGCAGGGGCAGACTTGCGTGGTGTTCGATCTGGACGGCACGCTGGCCGATACCTCGGACGATCTTTTGGCCTCGGCCAATGCCTGTTTCCGGGCGATGGGGGCGGGCGAGATGCTGACCCGCGCCGATGCGCTGACGGCGTTTCATGGTGGCCGCGCCATGCTGCGGCTGGGGTTCCAGCGGCTGGGGCGCGGCGATGAGGCAGAGGTGGACCGCTGGTATCCGCGCCTGCTGGAGGCCTATGCGGGGGCCATCGACGTGCATACGGTGATGTATCCCGGTGCGGTGGAAGCGGTTGAGGAATTGCGGCGGCAAGGCCATGCCGTGGCCATTTGCACCAACAAGCCCGAAGGGCTGGCCGAGACCCTGATGCAACGGCTGGGGGTGCGGGGTCTGTTCGGTGCGCTGGTGGGCGCCGATACCCTGCCGGTTCGCAAGCCCGACCCCGCACCCTACCATCTGGCGGTGGAACGTGCCGGGGGGGCAGCGCGCTCGATGCTGCTCGGCGATACCGAGACCGACCGCAAGACCGGCCATGCGGCGGGGGTACCGGTGGCGCTGGTGACCTTTGGCCCCGAAGGCGCGGGTGTCGCGCGGTTGCAGCCAGAGGCGCTGCTCGACCGGTTCGAGGATCTGCCCGATCTGGTGGTGCGCTTGCTGGGGCCCGGCCTATAGCCCTGCATCCTGACCGGAGGTTTCAGGGAAGATGGGCGCCTGAACCCCCTTGGATCAAAGCGCGCGTACCCGCGGAGGCGGCGGGCAGGGCTGCTTGCCGCCACTGGACAGGGCGGCAATACGTTCGGGCGCCGGATCGGCCACCGGAAGCGCGAGGCCAAGCGTCAGTGACAGCGCGAGTGTGGCGAGCGAGAGTTTCAGCATTGCGGTTTTCCCAATCAAGATCAATGGTTTAATGTTGTCTGGACTCTGCCCCGGATCCGCCGTCCGGACCAGTGACAAATCCCGTCATCGCGCAAAGCCGGCGGCGTTTGACAGGGCCGGGGGCGGCGCATAGGGTCCGCGCCATGACCGTCTCGGACCTTTCCGTACCGCCACCAATTCCGGCTCCCGGTGCGCCCGGAGTATCGCGCCATGCCGTGACCTTCGTGCTGGTCACGGTGTTTCTGGACATGGTGGGATTCGGGCTGATCATGCCGGTGCTGCCGGCGCTGATCCGGGATGTCGGGCATGTCGGCATCGACAAGGCGGCGGTGATCGGCGGCTGGATGTTTGCCGCCTTCAGTCTGGCGCAATTCAGCTTTGCGCCCTTGATGGGCAATCTGTCGGACCGGTTCGGGCGGCGGCCGCTGTTGTTGCTGGCGGTGTTCGGGCTGGGGCTGGATTTCATCTTCTCGGCCCTGGCGCCGACGCTGTTCTGGCTGTTCGTCGGCCGGGTGCTGGCGGGGGTTTGCGGCTCAAGCTGGGTGATCGCCAGCGCCTTCATTGCCGATGTCACGGCGCCGGACGCGCGGGCGAAGGCTTACGGCATGATGGGCGCGGCCTTTGGCGTCGGCTTCGTGATCGGCCCGGCGATCGGCGGGATCCTGGGCGAGTTCGGGCCGCGGGTGCCGTTCTGGGGTGCCGCAGTGATCTCGCTGCTGAATTTCACCTATGGCTGGTATGTGCTGCCCGAGACACTTGCAGCGGGAAAGCGGCGTTCTTTCAGGTGGTTGCGGGCCAATCCTTTCGGCGCCTTCAAGGTGTTCGCCAGCTATCCGGGGGTGCTGCCGCTGTGTCTGGTGGTGGGGATGTTCTTTTTTTCCACCTCGGTCTATCCGGCGATCTGGACGTTCTGGGGGATCGCCAAATTCGGCTGGAGCGAGGGCATGGTGGGCGTGACCCTGGCGTTTTTCGGGCTGGTGACGGGGGCGTTCCAGGCCGGTCTGACCTCGCGGTTCGTGGGCTGGTTCGGCGAATATCGCACGGCGCTGATCGGGCTGGTCTGTTCCACCCTGGCGGTGGCGGGCTATGGGGTGGCGAACGGGATGGGGATGGTGCTGCTGCTGATGATCCTGCACGGGCCCGAGGGGTTCGCGCATCCCTTGTTGACGGCGATGATGACCCGGATGGTGCCCGAGGATGCGCAGGGCGAGTTGCAGGGCGGGATCTCGGCGATCACCAATATCGGGATGCTGGTGGGGACGGTGGCCTTTGCCTGGATCTTCGGGCATTTCATGGCCGAGGGGCGGGCGTGGCAATCGCCCGACGTGGCCTATTGGGCGGCGGCGGGCTGCATGGTGGTGACGCTGGCGTGCTATGTGGCGCTGGCGCGGCGGGAGGGCCGGTGATGGAGCGGTTTGGCGGGTCGTTTACCCAGCAGGAGCCGATCCCCGAGGCGGGGATTGCGGCGGCACTCGAGGTGATGCGGCACGGGCGGCTGCATCGCTACAACACCTTGGCGGGCGAGGCGGGTGAGGCGGCCTTGCTGGAGGCGGAGTTTGCCGGCTTTACCGGCGCGCGGTTCTGTCTGGCGGTGGCCTCGGG